>JAICND010000398.1 GCA_025929005.1 Acidimicrobiia bacterium | reverse complement strand
CACGGCCGCGGTGTGACCGAGGGTGTCGGCGCCCTCGTCGCCGTAGTCGGCGGCATCGGGCGCCTCTCCCGCCCCACAGGAGTCCATCACGACGATGATTCCGCGCTTCATCGCAACGAGGCTCCTTCCTTGCGCAACAATCGCTCCTGCTCGCCAGGATTGGGAGAGAGGAGACGCCCGCCGTAACCGACGACTCTCCACCATGGCACGTCTTCTTCGGTCGAAGCCAGGATGCGGCCGACGGCGCGGGCCCGACCCGGGTATCCGGCTAACTCAGCTACCTCTCCGTAGGTAACCACTTCGCCCGGCCGCAAGGAGCGCAAGACATCGAGCACTGCCAGTTCGAACTGCGTCATACAGTTCCGAAAAGGCGGTCACCCATGTCGCCCAGGCCAGGTCGTATGTAGAAGTTCTCGCTGAGGTCGCGGTCGATCGCTGCCGTGACGATGCGGACATCGGGGTGACGCCCCTTCATAAAGGCAATTCCCTCCGGGGCCGAGACGACACAAACCGCGGTGATGTCGGTGGCGCCCTTCTGCTTGACCTGGTCACAGGCCCAGGCAAGCGATCCCCCCGTGGCCAACATCGGCTCGAGGATCAGGACACGGGCATCGGTCATGGTGGGGAACTTGGTGTAGTACTCCATCGGTTCGGCCGTCTCTTCGTTGCGTTGGACACCGGCGTAGCCGATTCGGGCGTTGGGAATCAGATCGGTGGCAGCATCGATCAAGCCGAGTCCCGCCCGGAAGACCGCCACCACCACGATCGGCTTGCCGAGCACAGAAGCGGAGGTGGGTTCCAGGGGCGTCTCGATTTGTTTGGGCGTGCGGGGCATGTCGGAGGTCGCCTCCGCCACGAGCAGGTAGGCCAACCGACGGGTGGTCTCCCGAAACAGCGGGGTGGCTGTATTGCGGTCGCGCAACGTCGTCAGGTAGTGCTGGGCGAGCGGATGGTCGACCTGTGTGACAGACATCGGGCGAGCGTAGCCTTTCGGGCCCAGCCGGTACTCTGTGACTATGGCTACCCGAACCGTTCTCGGCACCTGTCACCACGACTGTCCCGACACGTGCGGGTGGGTGGTCACCGTTGAGGGCTCCAAAGCTGTCAAGTTGCGTGGCAACCCCGATCACCCGTACTCCCGGGGCGAACTGTGTCCCAAGGTGAACAAATTTCTTGACAGGGTTTATCACCCCGATCGCCTCCTCGATCCGATGGTCCGGGTCGGGCCCAAAGGGGTGGGAGAGTTTCGTCAGGTCACCTGGGACGAGGCCCTGACCACGATCGCCGATCGGCTGCGGGACGTGATCGGGACGCATGGGGGCGAATCGATCCTTCCCTGGTGGGACGCCGGCACCCAGGGACTGATCCAGATGTCATCACTCGATCGTCGCTTCTTTGCACGTCTAGGTGCTTCCCGCCTCACCGGGTCGCTGTGTGGCGCCACGGCCAAGGCCGGTCTGGCCGCTACCTACGGATCGGGCAAGAGCGCCGACCCGATGGATGTCAGGTTTGCGAAGTTCATCGTGTTGTGGGGGACCAACACGCGTTTGACCAACCGCCACTTGTGGCCGTTTATCGAAGAGGCCAGGAAGTCGGGCGCCGAGGTCGTTGTCATCGACCCGATTCGGACCATGACCGCCGGTTCGGCCGACTGGTTCATCCAGCCGTTGCCTGGCACCGATGTGGCTCTGATGCTGGCGGTCATGAACGTCCTGGTCGGACATGGCCTGGTCGACGAGGACTACGTCGCGCGTCATGCCAACGGATACGAGGATCTGGTCAAGAGGGTCAACGAGTGGCCGCCCGAGAGGGCGGCAGCGATCTGCGGGATTGACAAAGACGAGATCGAGCGATTCGCCCACGCTTACGGCACCCGGAGCCCCACCTTTATCCGCACGCTGATCGGCGCCGAGCATCGCGAGCGTGGTGCCATGTTCTACAGGACGCTCGCTTGCTTGCCAGTTCTGACCGGTGCCTGGAAGGAAAGAGGTGGCGGTCTTTCCCGATCAGTGGGTGTGTGGTCGGAGGAGCAGACCAACGATTCTGTCTTTGACGTTCCGTCCGATACCCGTCAGATCAGCATGATCCATCTGGGGCGCGTGCTGACCGACCCGTTGATGGGCATTCATGCCCTGTTCGTTTGGAACGGCAACCCTCTCGTGTCGGTCCCCAACTCGGCCCAGACCAGGGCCGGACTTGCTCGCGAGGACCTTTTCACGGTGGTGAGCGAACAGTTCATGACCGACACCGCCCGTTTCGCCGATGTTCTCCTGCCCGCCACCACCGAACTCGAGCACCTCGATGTGATTCCTTCCTGGGGTCACCTCTACCTCGGATGGAACCACCCGGCCATTCCAGCCGTGGGGGAGGCGATTCCCAACACAGAATTGTGGAGAAGGCTGGCCCGCGCCATAGGGCTAGACGACCCCGAGTTCGACCTCGATGACGAGTCGCTCATCCGTTCTGCTCTCGTCGACGTCGACGTCGAGTTGCTGCAGAAGCAGGGATGGGTCCGGCTCGACCTGCCCGAAGATCT
>JAICND010000067.1 GCA_025929005.1 Acidimicrobiia bacterium | reverse complement strand
TGGCAGATGAGATCCATGTCCACGGCTTCGACCTCCATTTCGACACCGTTCCAGGCGAAGAAGTTCTGGTCGAGTTTGTGCCCGATGCCACGGGGATCTTCGAGGTCGAGTTGGAAGCCGCCGAGCTTCACATCCTCGATCTCGAGGTCACTCCGTGATCCGCACGGAACTCATTGCCCACGGAATCGGGGGCCGGCTCGATCTACCGGTTCCGTTGAGCTATTTCGCGGCAGGTGCGGCTGTTGTGCTCGTTGTCACGTTTGTCGGTCTCGCAGTGCTCTGGCCGGAACCGAGGCTTCAAGACGGCCCTCGATATCGTGAGACCGGTTGGCGACCTCGGTTGAACTGGCTGACGGCTATGGGAGTCGCCGGACTCCTGTTGACGATCGTGGCGGGGCTAGCCGCCTTCTTGGCAGGCGCCGACGTCATCGGGAACCGCAACCTGGCTCCGCTCCTGTTGTGGGTGGTGTTCTGGCTGGTGGTGCCGTTCTTCGGGGTGATCGCTGGCGACATCTACTCCGTGCTCAATCCCTGGAGGGGACTGGCGGGATGGCTCGGGTTAGGGGAGCGGGAGAAACGCGAGGTCGTTCAAAGATGGGGCGTATGGCCCGCCACCGTGCTTCTCTTTGCCTTTGCCTGGCTCGAGTTGGTTTATCCCGACTCGGCAGCGCCGAGCACGGTTGGCTTCGCGGCCCTCGCCTACACGATCTACCTGCTGGCCCTGATCGCCCGGGTCGGGAGGGAAACGGCCCTCACCGTTGGCGACATCTTCACCCCCTACAACCGCCTGCTCTCCGCCATTAGCCCTTGGGGCCGCAACCAGCAGGGGCGTCTGGTCCGTCGCGGGTGGCTGCGGGCCTTGACTGTCATACCGGAATGGCGCGGTCTCACGCCTTTCGTCATCGCGATGATCGGAACAGTGAGCTACGACGGGCTCTCGGCGACGCGGTGGTGGGAGACAGCATCCGGCTCATTCGGTGCGACCATGCTGGGGAGCACGACCCTGATGCTCGCGCTGATCGGACTGATCGGGGCGGCCTACTTTCTCGCCTGTGTAGCGGCAGCCCGCCTCGGAGGTGAGGGTGTTCCCGCCGGCCGCGTGGCGGTCCGATTCGCTCACACCCTGGTCCCGATCGCCTTTGCCTACGCCTTTGCCCACTACTACACCCTCATCCTGTTCGAGGGCCAACAGCTGATCAGCAACATCTCGGATCCATTCGGAATTGGCTGGGACCTGTTCGGAACCCGCAACTACAAGATCAACTTTTTCATGGGCCCAATCCCCGTCTGGTATATCCAGTTGGGCACGATCGTCATCGGCCACGTCGCCGGTGTCGTCCTTGCCCATGATCGCGCCCTGGCCGATTTCAGGGGTCTGGGAGCGGTTCGCTCCCAGTACGCCATGCTGCTCCTGATGGTCCTCCTCACGAGCCTCGGTCTCTTCATCCTGGCTGGCTGACCTGGCGAGGGCGGCGTTCGCAGGTTTCCCGGGTCGATAGCCTTTCTGGGATGCAGGGCCTCCTGGCGCATTTGGGCGGGATCGACGAGATCGGGATCTTTCTCGTTCCAGCAGTACTGGCGATCATCGTCTTGCGTCGGGTCGAAAAAAAGGCCCGCGAGAAGGAGGCCGAGCGCGCCGCCGCGGCGGCAGCCGATCCTCAATGACCTGGCCTGACCGGCGACACTCGGCCGGTCGGTGGTCGCCTATCCTCGGAGGCCGATGAGCGAGTACCTCGCGGCTGCCGCCCAGGCCTTGTCCGCCCCTGAGGCGATCGTCAAACGTTCCGCCGAGGCCCGGGCCAAAGCGGGTGGGATGAGTGTCGATGAAGTGCTGGCGGCATGGGCAGGTGGGGTCACCGTGGCCGCCACGTCTGCCCCGCCCGTCTCGCCACCGCCGGCTGCGGCCGCTCCCGCGGTCGACACCGAGCCGGCACCAGTCTCGGCTCCGGTGGTAAGCGCACCTGTTGTTGCGCAAGCGCCCGCGGCACCCAAGAAGGTCGAAGAGGTCGTACCTCCGGCTTCACTCCGATCCAGGGTCAAGCTGGCGGGCCGCATCGGCGCAATGACGGGGGCTGTTCTTGGATTGGCTGGAGCGCTTTTAGCTTCGCCCTGGTTGCTGCCAGGAGCTTCGGTGATCGGGGAGGAGGGCAGCTTCAGCCCGGCCTTTGAAGTCAATACGCGACTGTTCCTACTTGGATCGGCTCTGTTGTCGATGGTGTTCGGGCTGATCGTCGCATCGCTGGCCCGCACGATCCCGGGGTGGATCGATCCCGCGATGGCTCTCGGTGGTTCGGCGCGAAACAGTGGTCTGGTCGGAATCGGCACCGGTTTGGTTCTAGGGCTGGTGGGCGGTGGGGTGGTGACCGCGGCGTTCGGCGTGCCCATCGAAGGCGTGGAGGGCCGGGTGGTGGTACCCGTATTGTCGGCGCTGGTGCTCGGATTGGTAGGTGGCGCCGCCCTCGGTTGGCTGACTGCGGCGTTTGCACAGGCGGTTTCGATGCCCTCTTCGGTTCCCGATTCGGCGAGCGAAGTCGCCCAAGTTAAATCTCGATTGAGCGCCGCCATCTCCGTGCCTCTGGCAGGACTGTTAGCGCTGGTCCTATTGGTGGTGCCTTTCGCAGTTGTACTTATCCGCTCAAACCACATGACCTCAGGAGGAGCGGCGATCATCGCCATCTTGGCCGCGGTGAGCATCCTCACCATTGCCGGACTCTCCGCCTCGAGCCCGGGAATGAAAATCAGCCGTGGTGAATTCCTCCTGGCCCTGACCGGGATCGGGGTCGTGCTGACGATCATCGTGGCCGTCATGCTCGCTCAATCCGAACCTCACGAAGATGAGGCGGTAGAGGCTGCCGAAGCGCGGGTTGTCGTAGTAAACCTCTGACGTCGCGTTCAGCCGCTTGCGATCAGCCCTTCGATGGCGGACCGCATTTCCGATTCGGATCTGGCTCCAGGCCACCGTTCGAATAACGTCTTCCCGCTGGTGATGAGGACCGAGGCTGGCTGATAGGGAATCGAGTAGAGGGCGAATATTTCCTCGGTCTCGTCCAGTCCCCATCTGACCTCGCCCGACGGGAGCAATTCACCGGCCCGTTCGGCGGTGGCGGCCTCGGTGCCCTTCCAGGCCACGGCCAGAAAAGCCACCTGATCGCCGTACTCCTCCGCTAGTTGGTCGATGACGGGCAACTCCCGTCGACAGGTCAGTCACCACTCCGCCCAGAAGACCATGAAAAGGGGTTTCGGTTCCGACGAGAGCACAAACGTGGAGCCATCCCCCAGCTGAAGGCTGAAGTCGGGGGCCAGATCTCCCTGCGGTGTGGTCGGCGGCGCCTCGGTGGTGACGGTGGTCTGGCTTGAAGTGGTAGCGACGGTGGTGCTGGTCGAGACGGGCGCGGTCAGGGACGTTGTGGTGGCCTCGCCGGTGGTGGCCGTAGGAGTCCCCCCGCACGCCACGACGAGCGTCAGGGTGAGCGCCGCGGCTGTCCTACGCACGGTGCCGAGTGTAAGGAAGCTTGCCGCTTAGGCCGTCACGTCCAGGGTGATCAACGACAGAGGGCTTGTCGGCGGTGATTTCTGTCATTGTTGGCTTTCTCTTCTCGGGACGGCGTCAAGGGGTCTTGCTGAACCAGAGCTGGACTTCGAGGATGCCGTGATCCTCGGCCGACAACACCACCGGGGCGCTCGGCACCTGTACATCGAAGTCGGCAAAGCTGATGTCGATCCCGCCGGCGAGCAAGACCGATCCGTCCACGAAGGTGCCTTCGAGGGGGATGGTCACAAAAGATGTGGTCCCGTTGATGGTGAGCTCTCCCGCAGCGTCGACCGCAAAGGTTTCTCCCACGTTGAGCTCGTCTCCGATCGTGATCGGTTCTTCGAGGACAAACGTGGCGTTGGGATGCTGGGACGTGTTGAGCGCTCGCTGCACTCTGGAGTCGCGTCGCGACTCATTGCTCACGATCGTCGTGAGGTCCACCTCGATAGTCGCAGTGGTGACGATGCCGTCTTGGATCACGAGAGTGCCGGCGACATCCGGGGTCCGACCGACAGCCACGGAGCTCCCAATCCCCGATAGCTCTTCGTTAACCCGAAAGCCGGCGAAGGTCGAGGTGGCCTCCTCAAAACTGAATTCGCCTATCGCAGTGTTAATCGTCCAGGTACCGGAGGTCCCGACGGATGCGGTTGAACCCTCGTTGGCGGTCACGCCTGGAGCGGCCGTGGTCGTGACGGCCGCAGCCGCGTCGAGGCTGGCCTCCTCGGGCACTGATCTGCCAAAGAACCACCACAAAAACATGGCGCCGGCGCCGACCATGGTGAGAGGGATCGCCAGGTACCAAAGACGGCGTTTGGTGGACCAAGGAGTTGTCATGGGTGCGTCTTCCAGCCTCGTCTTGAGAAGTAAAAAGGGTGTCAGTCGCTAGTGAGAACCGGCTGAACTTTCGCTGAGGGGTTGCTAAGAACGGTCAAACGCGCATGAGACCGGCGATGACACCGATCAATCCGCCGGCAATGATCAGCAGTGCCGGATTGAGCTTGGTCTTCCAAAGGGCCACCACCGTGGCGGCGGCCAGGACAAAAGTAACGGGATCGTTGATTCCGTCGTCAGCCAATTGCCAGGTCACTCCGGCCATCAGCCCCAGTGAAGCGGCGTTCACCCCATCGAGAAAAGCCGCTGCCGCCGGGCGTTCACGCATTAGCGAACCAAGGCGGGCGATCGAACCCACCAGGATGAAGGAAGGCAGGAAGATGGCGAGGGTTGCAATGATTGCTCCCGGAAGGCCACCCAGGTAGTAGCCGATGAAAGTCGCAGTCGTGAATAGCGGTCCTGGAGTCATCTGCCCGATCGCAATTGCATCGAGGAGGGTGGCTTCGGTCATCACGCCCCACTCGATCACCAGGTCGTTGTGCAGAAACGCCGCTAGCACATAGCCCGACCCGTAGAGGAGGGCGCCGGCTTTCAGAAACACCAGTGCCAGCCGACCGAGCTCGGGTGCGGGCTCGGCGCCTGGCCCCAGAAGGGCGAACACATCGCCGCTCAACAGCAGCATCCCGGTGGCGACCGCTAAGCGCTGGGCGATGACGAGTGTTGCTCCTAGCCCCAGGATGAGCAGTTCGTTCACACCCAATAGATAAGCCGCGGTGGCGGCGGCGGCGACCAGCCCTGTAAGCCAGCCGCGCACCGCCGCTCTCAGCAGTTTCAAGAGCGCTGCGGCCACTACCACGACGACCACCGGCTTGATCCCTTGCAGCAATGATTCCCCTATGGCAGAGCGGCCAAACCGTTCATAGCCCCATGCCAGGACGAGCACGACCAGGCTGGCCGGAAGGATGAATCCGAGACCCGCTGCGAACAGTCCTCGCCAACCGGCCCGGTCGTGACCGATGTGCATGGCAAGTTCTGTGGATGTGGGCCCCGGAATCATGTTGGTGACACCGACCAGGTCGAGAAACCGGCGATTATCAAGCCAATTGCGTCGGTCGACCATTTCGTCGCGCATGAGGGCCACGTGAGCGGCTGGTCCGCCAAATGAAGTCAGTGACAGGCGCCCGAAGATCAGAGCTAGCTGGGCTGGTGTAGTGGGGGCGGATTCATCCATCTTCGAGGCTTACGGCGGCCAGATCTGCTCCTCGCTGTTCCCAACCCACTCTGACCGGGGTTCCGTCTCGCAGGTGCTCGCGGAGATGCGGCAAGGGAAAGGCGTACTCGCCACCCTCGACCGGGATGAACACGAAAGTGTCGTCTTCTACCAGGATCGTGAACGAGGTGACTGCACTGAGGTCACCTTCGACCGCAATGACGATTCCAACCATGGTGCCGCCGCTCTGGGCACAGGCAGCCACCATCGCCAGCGCCGCCAGACCAAGCCTCATGCCGGTGTGCGCAAATCCTTCTCGATTCGATCCCAGCGGTCCTCGTCAGCGGCCCATCGGAACCACGTAACCGCAATGACGGCCCAGAGCAACAAGGTACCCCCCACCTTCATGATCAGACCGGCAATGGTCTGGTCATCCACCGGGGTGATCCCGAAGGCGAGGGCTGCCTCCCCGTAGACGGGATACAAGGGCGCGTGTGAGAACGTGAGAAAACTGGCCGGGACAGTGGGCAGGATCGAGTTCAGGAATAGATAGAGCAGCCGCATGGGCGGGCGCAAGCGCGGAATGGTGGTAGCGGGTGACAGGACCGGCAACCACAAGAGGATCCCGGATCCGAAGAGGAAGAAGTGGAAGCCGAAGTGGGCCAGCTCGTTGGTGACCGAGAGGCCCACGACCTCCGGCCAGTGGGTCACGATCATGCCCAGGTTGTAGATAGTGAAAGCGACCACCGGACGAGCAAGCTGGGACAACCACGGTCGCACCAGTCGATGACCGAAGAGCCGATCGGCTACCGGGCGGCTCAGGCCCATCAGCATCAGCGGTGGTCCCACCAGGGTGATCACCATGTGTTCAGCCATGTGGACCGAATAGAGAGACTGCTCGGCCAGATCGTGGATGGGCCAGTCTGAGAAGACCCATATCAGGCCCAGGCCCAGATAGAACCAGAGCCATTGCCGAACGGTGGGTGGGGGGACGAGGGGATGCCAGTGAGGCCGAATGCGTTCATTCACATACCAGTACGCAAATCCGACCAAACCGAGAATCAGCCAAACGTCGAGATGGGGGTGAAACGACGGGATCACGAGATCACCGGTTGAGGGCCAGCACCCCGAAGCTCACCAGCACGATCGCGTAGAGAGACAGAGCGAGCGCAAATCCAAATCCGAAAAACCGTGAGAGGGTGATTCTTTCAAAGCGGAGGTGCATGTACCAGCCGATCACGATGATGAACTTGAGAGCGGCCAGGACCAGCAGCATCGCCGTGTTTACCCACCCCAGCGACAGGGTGTTGTTGATGTAATACAGGCCCACCTCGATGGCAGTGAGCACCGCCAGGAGAATGGCGATCTTCACGTATTGCGAAGGCTTGGGGTGGGCGACGTGATGCTCTTCGGCCACCATCACCCTCCTCCGGTGGCGGTGAGGAGGTACACAACCGTGAAGATCACGATCCAAATGATGTCAACGAAGTGCCAATAGAGACCGACCAGCTCGACATTCAGGTGCTGGCGCTCGCTGAGACCCCCCAGTCGCTTGGATAGCCCGAACAACGAGAGAAGCATGATCACGCCGAGAGCCACATGGGTTCCATGGAAACCGGTGAGCACATAGAAGGCAGAGGCAGCCGGATTGGTTGACAGTGTCATGTCGTGTTCGACGATGAACTCGGTGAACTCGAATACCTGGCCGGCCAGGAAGACC
>JAICND010000015.1 GCA_025929005.1 Acidimicrobiia bacterium | reverse complement strand
GATGTTGGCCGCTTGCACAACCGGAGCGGCAACCACCACCACCTTCCAGACCACCGGCGGCGCCCTCGGCGAGGCGCCAGCGACCACGGCTACAGGTTCGGGTGAGGAGGGCGATGTCGACGACTTCGTCGGCGTTCCGGCGACCGACCGCAAGGTCATCTATGACGCCCAGATGCAGCTCGAAGACGCTGAAACCCGGGCGACTTTCGAACGTCTCACTGCTCTGGTGCAGGGTTCGGGTGGCTTCGTGGCAGCGGCGACCGTGCAAGAGGTTGATCAGGAGGACGACCAGCCATTCATTTCCATGACCGTGCGGATCCCGGCCGATCGGCTGACAGCCACCCTCAACGCCATTCGCCAGGAAGCCGACCGGGTCGTGAGCGAGTCGCTTTCGAGCCAGGACGTGACCGAAGAGTTTGTCGATATGGAGGCCCAGCTTCGCAACCTGCGCGCACTGGAAACCGAGTTGCTTGCGCTTCTGGCCGAACTTCGCGACAACACCGATGCCGACCCTTCGAAGCTATTGCAGGTCTTCGATCAGATCCGCCAGACCCGTGGTGAGATCGAAAGACTCGAAGGTCGCAAACAGCTGCTCGAGAACCTGGTGGCAATGGCCACCCTCGAAATCGGAATCGCCCCAACCCTGGCGTCGGCTCCGATCGTGGGAGAGCCGGCCTGGGAGCCGCTGACAGTTGCCAAAGGTGCCCTGCGTGACACGGTGCAGGCACTTCAGGCGGTCGCCGACTTCCTGATCCGGTTCGTCCTCAACGTGCTGCCAATCCTGGTCATCACGGTCGGTCCGTTTGCCGCCGCCGGATGGCTCTTCTGGCGGCGTTGGCGCAGACGGACACCAGTGGTGCCGACCGCTTAGGCCCGCTTGAGTGCGCTTCGACGCTGCCAGCGCAGGTAGAGCAGCATCACAGTCACTGTGACCAAAAACACCACCGTCCCCCACACGTTCACCTGGGGAGGAATCCCCCGGCGGGCCGCCCCCCATACGTAGAGGGGAAAGGTCTGCACGCTTCCAGCGGTGAAGTTGCTGATCACGAAGTCGTCGAAGGAAAGGGCGAACCCCAGCAGAAAGGCCGCAAAAACGCCGGGCATGATCATCGGCAGGGTGACCCGCCTGAACGTCTGCCACTCGTCCGCATAGAGGTCCATCGCCGCCTCTTCAAGATCGCGCTCGTACCCGGCGATCCTGGCTCGTACGGTGGCCACCGCGTAAGAGATGTTGAAAAGGATGTGGGCGATGAGGATCGTCACGAACCCGGTCGCCGCCTGGACGGCGACGAACAAAGCCAGCAGCGAGGACCCCATCACGACCTCAGGAGTGGCCATCGGCATAAACAGTGAAACATTGGTAGCTGCCTTCCCCCGGAAGCGATAACGGACCAGGGCGAGAGCGATCAGCGTTCCCAGAACGGTGGAAACCAAAGCCGACAAGAAGGCGATCGTGAGGCTGGGACCGAGCGCTCTTGGGATTGCCGGCACGCGGAAAGGGTCAAGCCAGTGATCAAACGTGAAACCCTGCCAGCGGACATTGAAGCGACCCCGCAAGTCGTTGAAGGAGAACATGATCACGAGTAACACAGGCATGAAGAGATAGGCAAGGCCAAGGCCTAGGTACGTGGGCAACAACCATCGAAAGCGGGAGCCCCTCACGTCACCAACTCCTCAGTGCCCACTCTCCTGACGTAGAAGACCACCAGGAACACCACAACGACCATCAATCCCACCGAGAGAGCCGCCGCCGCGGGATAGTCGATCACGTTGAGGAACTTGCTCTCGATGACGTTGCCCACCATCGCCGATTGCGGATTGCCTAGCAGCTCCACTTCCACGTAGTCGCCCGCCGCCGGTATGAAGGTGAGGAGGGTTCCAGAGATGACGCCGGGCAGCGAGAGCGGCCACGTCACCTTCCAGAACGAGACGAAAGGACTTCCGTACAAGTCGGCCGATGCCTCCAACAAAGCCTTATCCATCTTCTCCAACGCGACGTAGATCGGGAGAACCATGAAGGGCATGAGGTTGTAGGTCAGCCCGGCCACGACCGCCATGGGAGTGGCGAGCACCCGGCCGCTGGATCCAAGAATCCCGATCGATTGAAGGGTGGTGACCACCAAGCCTTCGTCGGCCAGGATGATCCGCCAGGCCAAAGTACGGAGGAGAAAGGGAACCAGAAATGGCATCAGCAAGAGCACCAGAAACAAGGGCTTGTACCTCCCGGTGCGAAATGCGATGGCATACGCCAGCGGGTAGCCGATCAAGAGCGACAAGAGGGTTGCGATACCGGCGAAAACCAACGAGCGCAGGAACTGCCCTCGATACGTGGTGAAGAGTGCCCCATAGTTGTCCCAGGCCCAGGCAAAGTTGAAGCCCGCCTCCAGCGATCCCTCCTCAAGTGAGGTAACCACCAACTGTGCGAGCGGTAGGAAGAAGAAAAGCAATAGCCACGCCATCCCGGGTAGCAGAAGCAGGTATGGGATTCGCCGCCGGCGTCGGGCGGCAGAGGCGGCCGAGACCGCGGGCCCAGAGACAGTGGCGGCGGTCATCGCAGGGGTCCTACGTCACCAGGAAACAATGCTCCGGGTACCAGCCGACGGTCACCTGATCGTTAGCCCGGAAGCGGCGGTCGCCGAGGTTCTGGATGGTCACCGCCACCTCGCCGATCTGTTGGGTGTCGACAAGATACTGCGTCGACGCACCGGTAAACGAAGCGTCGGTCACCGTTCCGGGGACTCGGTTGGGGGTCTCTAGCGGTGAGTCTGGTGCGCTCAGGTGGAGCTTTTCGGGCCGTACCCCCACGCTCACGGTTGTCGCCCCGTTCATCAATCGACTGGGTTCGATCCACACGGGGGTTCCGTCACCTAGAACCAGCTTGCCCTGCTCTGGACTGATCACTCTGGCATCCATGAGATTGCTCGCACCAAGAAACCCCGCAACAAATGTCGTGCGAGGATCTTCGTATATTTCGTCCGGGTGACCCATCCGCTCGATCGTGCCGCCATGCATAACGGCGATCGTGTCGGCCATGGTCATGGCTTCTTCCTGATCGTGGGTGACGTGGATGAACGTGATTCCGACCTCTTGCTGAATACGTTTCAGCTCGATCTGCATCTCCTTGCGAAGTTTGAGGTCGAGCGCTCCCAGGGGCTCATCCAGCAAGAGCACCCTGGGATGATTTACGAGAGCCCGGGCCAGAGCGACCCGCTGCTGTTGTCCTCCGGAGAGTTGTCGGGGTCGCTGTCTTCCCCTCCCGGTGAGCTGCACAAGTTCGAGGACTTCACCCACCCGACGATTCACCTCACCCGGGTCGATCTTCTGGCGCCGCAAACCAAAGGCGACATTTTCGTGGATGGTCAGGTGAGGGAACAGCGCGTAGCTCTGGAAGACCGTGTTGACCGGTCGCCGATAAGGCTTGAGGCCGGTGACGTCTTCCCCATGGAGACGGACAATGCCAGAGCTGGGTTCTTCAAAACCGCCGATCATTCTCAGGGTCGTGGTCTTGCCACACCCGGACGGGCCGAGCAAGGCAAAGAAGTGGCCATCGTCGATGGCGAGGTCTAGCTCCTTGACCGCGACGAAGTCAGCGAACTCCTTGGTGAGACTCACCAGCTCAACCGCTGGGACCCCCGAGCCCGGTGACGTCATAGACCGACAGCTGTAGCGAAGGCCTCCGTAACCGTGCGCTCCTCTTCCTCGGTGAACGAACGCACCCCATGGGCCGTGGCAAGCACGTCGGAACTGGGGAAGATGAGCGGCTCCTCAGCGAGAGCAGGATCGATCTCCGCGATTGCTTCCCTGGCCCCCTCCACCGGCGACATGTAGAGGATGTATGCGGCCAGTTCGGCGGCGACGTCGGGCTGGTAATAGAAGTTCATCCAGGCCTCCGCGTTCGCCTTGTTGGCGGCTCCTTTGGGAATCAACATGTTGTCTGTCCCGATCCGAACGCCCTCCTCCGGAAACGCGAATCGCAGAGAAGGGAAGTCCGCCTGGTTGGCAACGACATCGCCGGAGTAAGCCAACGAGATGGCAAGGTCACCGGTCTGAAGAGCGTCCAGGTAATCGTTCCCGTAGACATCTCGTATCTGTCCCGAGGCAAGCGCCTCGCTCACCCGTTCACTTGCGGCTACATAGTCATCGACGCTGGCAGTGCCGGGGTCCTTGCCGTCCATCAGCAGAAACAGCACGAGCGTGTCGTCGTAGCCCTCGAGGATGCCCACCTTGCCCGCAAACTCGGGGTCGAGAAGATCGGCAAGCGAAGTGATCTCCCGTCCGGTCTGGTCCAGGTCGTAGCCGATGCCCGTGAAGAACGACTGCCAGGGAAGGGTGTAATCCCGGTTTGGGTCGAATGCAAGATTGCTCAAACCGGCCACCAGGTTGGCGGCGTTGGGCACATTGGCCTTGTCGATCTGCTCGAGATATCCGAGTCGGATCAGCTTGGCAGCGAAGTGATCGGTCAGCATGGCTAGATCGATGCCTATCGATTGGCCCGCTCCAAGCTGTTGCTGGTACTTGCCGAACCACTCCTCGTTGGAATTGATGCCTTCGGTGTAAGTGACGTCGATACCGGTCTCTTCGGTGAAACGCGCGATGGTGGGGAAGTTGCCGTCGTCATCGACATCGATGTATTCGATCCAGTTGTCGACAAAGAGTTCATTGGCGCCATCGCCTCCGCCGCCACAGGCGGCCAACAACGCTGGGCCGCCCAACATGAGGACGCCGCTCGCTCCCACTCGCTTCAGAAACTGTCTCCGGTCGATCCGATTTGAGGCCAGCATGGCCAAGATCGCATCGCGATTGCCACGACGTCGGGGGATCACTATCTGGTTCATCGCACTATCTCCTTGTAACGAGCCACCCGTGCCGATTGTAAGTCGAGCGATCATCGGGCCGCTTTGCTCTTGTTGTATTCCGGGTTGTCCCAAACGATTAATGCGGAGTAGCTGTCGGTGGCGTCGTCGTGAAGGTAATTCTCCAGCGCGCCTGCAACCCGAAAACCGTTCTCTATTTGAAAACTGAGCGTCGGGTCATATAGCTCACCGGTCGCAACTCTGTCGATGTACTCAGGTGCGCTCATCTCGGTGCGGTGCTTGGCGAAGCCGGGGATGTGGCCACCGGCAATGATTCCGGCCTTGTTGTGCCGGACCACCAGGTCCTTGCGCACCCCGTACAAGCGGCCTCCGATCCCCTGCCGTCGGTAATCAGGGTGGACCACCATGTCGGTGCCGTAATACCACTCACCATCGGGGTCATGATTCCCGCATTGGTGGGGACCGGTGATCTCCGCGATCGTGTGCTGGGGATGATCGAAGTCGAAGTCGAGGAAGATCCCGGCACCCTGCCCCACTACCCGGTCTCCGTCCATGACCACGAAGAAACCCTCCGGGAAGGTCTGCGCGTACACACGGATGTCCTCTTCGTCGAGTAGATCGGCCGGATCGGCGTGAGGAAAAGCAAGGAGTTCGAGGGCGGCGCACTGCGCTGCCAGGTCTTCGGTGAGATTGGTCACCGTGAACTGTTTCATACCGTGAAGCTCTCGAAGTCGTTCTCGGCCGGGACCCCCCAGCACGCCCATAGCTCTCCGGTGGCCGGGCGCATGATGGCTGCTCCCGAAGACTCGTTGTGGTGGGGCGGACTAGACCACCGGCAGATCGCCGAAGGCTCACGGGTCAGAGCCATCAGGTCCTCGACCACCACAGGTCGCGCCTTCATGAGTTCGGACGCCTTGGCGAGGCGCGCCTCCGACGAAGCGATCAGGTCCGGGGGCCGGGCGGCCTCGGTCTCACGCGCTTTCGGGTCCAGACAGTGATTCGTGTGCACGAACGGATCCTCGCCCAATCGGGTTACGGCTCGGTGTGTGGGCATCGCCTCGATGTTGTATCCCTTACCGCTTCCATCCATCAGCAGATAGTTGTGCGCACCGGCTAGCTCCGCCTTAATCACACACTCGACAGCCGCTTCCAGGTCCGTCTGTTGCAGCACCTTTCTCACCACAAAAGGCCAGGTAACACCAATCCCGCCGTTGGTAGCAACCAGGTTGTTGATACCCACGACGATGCCCGACGAGTTGATACCAATCTGACCCAGGCATCCAACGGTCGAGAAGATGAGGGCAGTAGGGCCGCTCGGTGGCACGATCCGCAGCAAGGTGACATGCTCGGTGGCGGAGTCGTGCATGTCCCAGGTTTGGCCAAACAGCCCATCTGCTCCGGTCGCTTCCGGAGGCACGAGCACGGCCGTGCAGTCATCCTCCTCGAGACCCGGTGTTGCCCCTCCGGCTCGGATCGCGTCGACGAAGTCGGTGAATCCACCAACGATGACGGCTTCGGCCAGGCTGATGCCCCCGGCCTGAGCAAGGCCGTCAAGCTCGTCATAGAGATCGGGGGCGTACTCCTGATGGGCCGGCAGCATCGCCGCGGCCAGGTCGATGGCGTCGTCGCTGGTAGCGACGTGGCCAGCCCACGACCCGTTGATCGACAGCCTCACCCGCTCTGCCGTATATCGCCTGATTTCGTTGTGATAGGCGGCTCCGTGAGCGGCCCCGCGGTCGAACGGTTCCCCTTCGAGCCGAAGAACCCTGATCGGGTGGTCCTTCAAACGATGCCTCCGAAGTATCTGGTCTTGGCTTCGAGGTATTCGTGGATCCCCTCGGCCCCCGACTCACGCCCCAACCCGGATTGCTTCATGCCCCCGAAGGGTGCCTCCGGGGTGGCCACATACCAGTCGTTGACCGCCACCATTCCGTAGTCGAGCTGCTCGGAGACCGCCATGGCTGTGGCGATGTCACGGGTGTGAACGTAGGCGGCCAGCCCGTATTCGCTTGAGTTGGCCATCTCGACAACTTGCTGCACCGATCCAAACTCGATGATCGGTAGCACGGGACCGAACACTTCGTCTTCATGAAGTGGACTACCCGGCTTCACGTCGGTCACCACCGTCGGTTGATAGAAGTAGCCGCGACGATCGAGACGCGACCCGCCCGTGCGGACAGTCCCGCCCTGATCCACGGTCTCCGCCACGATCTTCTCCACACGATCCCGCTGGTTGGAGTTGATAAGGGGGCCGATGGTTGTCGTCGGATCGCGGCCATCCCCGACTATCTGGGCCTGGGCGGCCTCGACGGCTGAATGGGTGAACTCGCCGGCCACTTTGGAGTGGACATAGAACCGCTGCGGAGCCACACACACCTGTCCAGCGTTGCGGACCTTGGCGGTGAGACCCTTGAGCGCCAGCGTCGACATCTCGCCGGCGTCGGGAAAGATGATGACAGGAGCGTTTCCTCCCATCTCCAGGGCGAGGCGGGTGACCGTGCGGCTGGCGCCGTCCATGAGGAGCTTGCCGACCCTGGTCGATCCGGTGAAGCTGATCTTGCGGCAGCGACGGTCATCCAGCATCACCTGTCCGATCGGGTGCGGTTCTCCGTTGACGAGGTTGAGAACTCCGGCCGGCAGTCCCGCTTCCTCAAGGCAGGCCGTGATCAGCATGGCCGACCGGGGGGTGTATTCGCTCGGTCGGGAGACCATTGTGCAACCCGCCGCCAGGGCGGAGCTGATGGCCCGCGTCTGGTTGTAGACGGGGAAGTTCCAGGCCGTGATGAGCCCGACGACACCCACCGGTCGATAGGTGACGTCGATCCGTCGGTTGGCCATTCGGGAGGGGATCCATCGGCCATAGATCCGCTTGGCATCTTCGGCAGCCCATCGAAAATAGTTGGGAGCGGAGAGCCACTCGGCCTTCGATTGACTCAGCGGTTTGCCGGACTCTTCGGTAGTGACTGATGCGAAGTCCTCTGCCCGACTCTCGATGAGGTCGGCGGCTCTCAGCAGGATCGCAGCCCGTTCGTAGGCGGTGGTGTGGGACCACGCTTCGAAGGCTTCCGCGGCGGCATCGAGGGCGGCGGACGCGTCGCTGCCGTCTCCGAAGGGGAGCAGGTCGACGATTTCCTCCGTGGCCGGGTTCACCAGCTCCCAGGTGCCACCGTTGTTGGCGCCCACCCAGGTGCCGTTGATGTACTGGCGATAGTCCATCAGTGGGGGCTGATCTCTTTGGCCACATCATCCAATGCAGCAACGACAACGTCGAGCGCTTCGTCGAGTTCGGCATTGGTGATGGTCAGCGGTGGCAAGAAGCGAATGCAGTTCGAAAAGAGGCCGGCCCGGATCGTGATCACTCCCCGTTTGACGGTGGCGGCAGTGAGAGCCGCGGTCGCCTCCATCCAGGGCACCTTGGTGACGGGGTCCTTAACGAGCTCCATGACAAGCATCGAACCGAGCCCTCGCACGTCCCCGACAAGCCCGGGATGCCTCTGCTGCATTTCGAGCAGTCGTCCCCTTAGATGCTCACCGATCTCAACTGATCGCTGCAAAAACTCGGGCGCCGCGATTTGATCGATCGCTTCCAGGGCGGCCACGCAGGCGAGCGGATTGCCCGAATAGGTGCCGCCGAGGCCGCCGGGATGAGGTGCGTCCATCACTTCGGCTCGTCCCACCACAGCCGATAGCGGCATACCAGCCGCCAATGACTTGGCGGTGGTGATCATGTCGGGAACGACAGTGGAATGGTCAATCGCCCATAACCTGCCTGTCCTCCCCATCCCTGCCTGGATCTCATCGGAGACGAGCAGGATGCCGTGTTGGCTGGCGAGTTCGCGCAGTCTCTGCAACCAGGCCGTGGGGGCGGGAACAAATCCTCCCTCGCCCTGTACCGGCTCCACGAAGATAGCCGCCACGTGAGAAGGGTCGACCTGGGCCATGAAAGAGTGATCAAGTAGTGAGATGTGCCAATCGACATAACCGTCCTCGGACATCCCTGGTGGACGTCGGTACACATTCGGGAACGGAAACCGGTAGACCTCAGGTGCGAATGGTCCAAACCCCTTCTTGAACAGATTGAACTTCGAGGTCATCGCCATGGTGAGATTGGTGCGGCCGTGATAGGCGCCTTCGAAGACCACAATGCCCTGCCGCTTGGAAAACGAACGCGAGATGTGGACGGCGGTTTCCACTGCCTCGGCTCCGGTATTCATCAAAACGGTCTTCTTGCGGAAGTCGCCCGGGGCGAGACGGTTGAGCTGCTCGGCTACAGCAACGAATGGCTCGTAGGTCGAGACGATGGCACACATGTGGATCAGGCGGGCGGCCTGACCCTGGAGAGCGGCGACAACGCGGTCTGGAGTGTGTCCAACCGCCAGCACACCGATGCCACCAGCGAGATCGATGTACTGGTTGCCATCGACGTCGACCACCAGAGAGCCATGAGCGGACTCAATCGCGATTGGCGTTAGCTTGGCATTGCCCTGGGGGGTAGCAGCCTCCCGGCGCGCCACGATCTCCCTACTCCGGGGCCCGGGAACCTCGGTTACAAGGCGAATGCTCGAGGTTGTCGTGGTCAACTGGTCCTCCGAGTTCAGGCTGGCTGACCGGAGTATGGCTGCTTCAAGAGAGCTGTGAGTTTGAAACTGAACGGCCGTTCAGTGCCAGCTCTCCAAGCACCCTTGGGTCCGTCGGCTACCGTTTCAACTCGTGAACAGGCCCGAACTCCGCCCGCTTGCGGTGGGCGAAATCGTCGACGCGGCCATCAAGCTGATTAGAGCTAATGCCCGTGTTTTGTTCACCATCTCAGCAATCGTGTTGATCCCGCTGGGACTGATTCAGGGGTTCGTCTCTGCCCTGGGCCTCCCAGACGCCTTTGCCACGTTTGACGCGCTCCCCGTGGACGGGAGCATCACCCAGGAGCAGTTCAATGACTTGTTGAGCACCCTGGGTCAACTCCTACTCTTGGCCTTGGCGACGGCGATAATCACCGGGCTCGGTTCGGTCTTGGTACAGGGGGCTAGCGCCAAGGCCCTCACCGACGTTTACCAGGGGGGCGAACCTTCTTGGCAAGACTCTCTGCGGTTTGGGTTTCGGCGGTTCTTCCCGATCCTCGGGGCGACCATTCTTATCGGTGTCGCCTCGGCGATCGGCCTCGTCTTCTGTCTGGCACCCGGCATCTGGCTCTTCACTTCGTGGTCGGTCACCGTCCCGGCGTTGGTCGTCGAAAACAAGGGCCCGATTCAGGCCATGGGGCGGTCATTCGAGTTGGTCAGGAGACGTTTTTGGCCCGTCCTGGGAGCGGTGGCGCTCAGTTATCTGGTGTATTTCGTCGTGAGCCAGGTGATCGGTCTTATCACGGGTGCCACCACGTTTACGGGAACGGCGACACCCTCGGGTGGTGACATCTGGATCTCAACGATCGGCTCGACGATTACCTCCGTTTTGGTGTTGCCTTTCATGGCGGCAGTCTTCATCGTCCTCTACTTCGATCTCCGGGTTCGAGCCGAGGGTTATGACTTGCAGGTGATGGCATCTGAGATCCACCAAGACCAGCCGCCCAACCAACTTCCTGGCACCGAGCCTGACGACCCGTTTGGTCTGGGGTCCCCGGGCCGCGAGTAGCGACTCGTGGTCGACTCGGAGCGACTGCGAGAAGAAGCGGAGCGGATCCTCGCCCAAAGGCCATATCGGGCGCAACCCACTGCTTCCGAAAGCTTTGGGGAGTGGCTTGAACGGCTCTGGTACAGGTTCCTCGAATTCGTTGCGGACGTCGCCGACCTGATCGGAGGCCCCTTGGTTCTGGGACTTCTGCTGCTCGGCCTCGTAGTACTGACCGCCGTCTTGGTCACTCGCAACCTCGGACATC
>JAICND010000084.1 GCA_025929005.1 Acidimicrobiia bacterium | reverse complement strand
TGAACACGGCTCCGTTCTCGACATGGCGCTCGTGGAAGGGAGAAAGCCGGACGTTGCGGGGCTCGGAGATCGGCTCGCGGGGATGGATGATGTCGTAGATCTCTGCATAGTTCTTGTTGCAGACACGTTCGATGAACCGTGGCGTCGTTTGAAACGGGTGAAAGCGGCTGACGTCCACCTGGCGCATGTCCCACTCGGTCTCGCCCGCAACCATCCATTCGGCTACCGACTTTCCGACCCCGCCGGCGTGGGTGAGCCAGGAGCCGGTTGCTACCCAGGCTCCTCTGATGGCGGTTGGTCCGATGATCGGCATGCCGTCGATCGAGAAGGCGAAGAGGCCGTTGATGCGATACGGGTAGGCGTTGAAATCGGTGCCTCTGAACATCGGAAATAGCCGCTGAGCCTTTTCCCACGGTTCTCCGTCGAAGTCCTGGGGAGTGAAGTCGTGGATGGCGCTGGGACCGAGTTCGGCCGGCCAGACCGGCCGGGGCCGGTGGTGATAGCTCCCAATCCCAAAGGTGTTCCAGTGCTGACGGAAGTACAGATATGTGTCTAGTTCGCGAACAGAGGGATAGATGATCTCGTCCTCGGGGCGGTTGGGGTCGAATTGATCGAGTTGGGGCAGGGACGGACTGATCAGGTACTGGTGCTCGTAGGCGAGAAGGGGAAACGATGACTGCAGTTGATCGGCGAGCAGCGGCGACCAGATGTTGGTGGCTATCAGCACATGGTCGCATTCGATTCGCTTCTGGTCCCGGGTGACCACCGCTCGGACCTGACCATCGGCGGTGTCGACTCCGATCACCTCCGTATGCCCGCGCACCTCGAGACGTCCTGTCTCTCCGGCTGCCCTCTGGAATGCTCCCGCCACATGATCAGGGGCAACTACCAAACCCTCGTGCACAAACAACGCGCCCATTAATGCTGACGGGTCGAGGTAGGGAAGTTTGGCCACCGCCTCATCCGGGCTCATCAGCTGTGTCTCCGTGCCAAAACTGATCGCCTCGCCCTGGAGGCGCACCAGATCGTTGAGGCGTTCCTGGGAGATAGCCACCTCCAGGGTGCCGACCGGGTTGACCATTCGTCGGTTGTTCGAATAGTCGTTCAGCTGCCGATAGAGACGGCTGCTGTAAAGGGCCATCTGGGTCAGGAGTTTGTTGTGGCTGAGGGCAACTACCCCGCCGGGGGCGTGGGAGGTCGATCCGAGGTTGTGGACCGGATCTCCCCGATCTACCAACAAAAGGTTGTCCCAGCCCAATTGGGCGAGATGGAAGGCGGCGGAGGATCCCACGATGCCGGAGCCAACGATGACAACCTGTGGCACGGTCAGGCCTCGGTCGGGGGTGGAACCGACAGGTCGAGGCCCCGAACCAGTTCGGCCATTCCCCGGTACGGGCCGTCGCTGACTCGACTCATGTGCGAGACCCCGAACTCGTTGAGCAGGCGTCTGCCGCTTTCGGTGTCGTGCAGAGTGGCCAATAGAGCTCCGGCTTCCTCACGCATACCCGAGTCGAGGTTCCGCGACGTTGAAATAGGCGGCATGGGATACGGCCCCAGTCTGGCAAACACCGTGAACGAATCGGGAGGCGGGCCTTCGAGTTCCAGGACCATGGAGTCGATCGAAGCCAAATCGGCTTCGCCGCTCAAGACCATGTCGAGGGAGGCTCGATGTGATCCCGATTGCCGCCAGGAAAAGAAGGTGGCAGGAAGGTCGCGTCGCCGCAGTTCGTGACGAATGGCGGCATGTCCGGAGAACGACTCCGCTTCGTTGTAGGCGAATCGGGCCCCCGCCAGGTCCAACCAGGATCGGGGGTCTAGCCGCGGGCGAACGACCACATCACCGAAATAGACAGCCAGTCCCCTGTAGCGGTCGGCAGCCAGAACCGGTGCGTACCAGGGTTCGAAGAGGTCGACGGCCCGCCCGCTAGGCAGTCCGCACCGGTAGACAATGTCGGCGTCCTCGGGGGCCGCCAACTCGATCCCTACCCCGAGGTGACTGCCGACCAGGTCCATCAGGGTCGAGAAGAGGCGATTTTGGAGGTGGGAGAGGCAGCTTGCTACGTGAAGTTGCATGCAAGTAGGCGAGATCTATTGACGATAACCTGTGGTGGTCAGATCAAACCAGATGGCTACCCGTGTCCTCGCCGCCAACCAGTCGGTCGCTCGGAGACCGTTCACGTCGGTGTCGCTATATCCGCGGGATGGAGCCACGCTGAGCTACATGCTGGAGGACCTCCGGGCACTGCTTGCTCGCATGGCCACGGGGGAAATGTCAGTGATTCCGTACCAGTCCAATGAATGGCTGGTCCACGGGCTCAAAAGACGGGTGATCGTGGCCAACGCCATGGGACTGCACAACCGCCGCACAGTATGCGTGGTGGGGTTCTTCGGCGAACGGCACCTCGAACGAGATCACACTCCGCTCGAAGAAGCCAACGCCGAGATCGTCCTCGAATTTCGCAACTTCCCGGGGATACTCAGCTACAGCTCGATGGAATTACCGGATGGCAATTGGGCCAACCTGGTTCTTCACGACATACCCGAGGTCAGGGAGTACTGGCGGGCCAGCGAACGTCACGCCCGCGCCGCCCAGGAGCTTTCACCCCTGTACTACCAGACGGTTCGCATACACAACGGCACGCTCGCGGGCGGTGTGATGAGTGGACGGACAATTGCAATCGAACGAACCAAGTATTGGGATTACCGCAGCCCCAAGGTATGGCATGCGGTCCGGGAGCTCTCAACTCCCTCGCCTGGGTTAGCTCACTGACCTCTCGTCGAGGCCGACAGGGAAACTCCGTGTCTCCTTACAATCGAGCGGGTGGCTGAACGCGTCCACAACGCAGCAACGGTCGTGTTTGACCATGTCACCAAGCACTACGGCGCCACCGAAACCAAGAGTGGTACGCCGGGAGCAGTCAACGATCTTTCGTTGACTGTCCCTGCGGGGAAGATCTGCGTCCTCGTCGGCCCCTCGGGCTGCGGCAACACCACAAGCCTCAAGATGGTCAACCGCTAGATCGAGCCAACGTCGGGGAAGATCCTCCTTGACGGAGTCGATGTTTCCACCCGTGACGTCATCGAGCTGAGGCGCCACATCGGTTATGTGATTCAGCAAGTGGGTCTGTTTCCCCATCAAACCATCGAGGCGAACGTGTCGACTGTGCCGCGCTTGCTGGGTTGGCCAGAGAGTCAACAGCGAGCACGAGCAGCCGAGCTACTTGAATTGACTGGCCTCGATCCGCGGAAGTACGCCGACCGATATCCCGCTCAGCTGTCCGGAGGTGAGCGACAACGAGTCGGGGTAGCTCGCGCCTTGGCTGCCGATCCGCCGATCATGTTGATGGACGAACCGTTCGCGGCAGTCGATCCGATCGTGCGGGAGCGACTTCAGAATGAGTTCCTGCGGCTGCAGGACGATCTTGCCAAGACCATTCTTTTCGTAACCCACGACATCGACGAGGCCATCAAGATGGGTGACCTCGTGGCTGTGCTCCAGGTTGGGGGCGAACTGGCCCAGTTCGGCACTCCCGCTGACATCCTGGCCCATCCGGCAACGGAATTCGTGGCCAAATTTGTGGGGGCTGATCGCGGCCTGAAGCGGCTGTCCTTGTATCGGGTCGGTGATGTGCCGCTCGACCTCGTCCTCACGGCCCAGGTAGGAGACCCGGGACGTTCGGTCTTGGCTCGGATGGCTGACCACCATTTCGACTATGTGTTGGTCCTTGACGAATCGGACCGACCCCTCGGTTGGATCCACCAGCGCTCGATCGTCTCCGAAGAGCCCATCAGTGCGACAACTGCCCATCCATCCTCGCCGGTGCTAGATCGTCGAACGACCCTCAAGGATGCGCTGTCTCTCTTGCTGGAAGCCGACGTTCAGGCTGGGGTGGTGCTTGATCGGGCGGGGACCCTTCTTGGAGTCCTCAGCATCGGAGGCATCGCCGATTGGATTCGCCGTCAGGATCCGGCGGTTGGTGACGCGGCCACAACTCGATGACCATCGATTGGGGCTGGATTGGAACGCATTTCGACGAGATGTGGACCGCCACCGGTGAGCACCTAGTGCTGACCGGGATTGCGGTGACGCTTGGCCTGGTGATCGCCTTGGGCTTCGCCGGTGTTGCATTGCGCTGGCGTAGGTCCTACGCCCCGATCACTTGGTTCACCGGAGTCCTCTACACCATTCCCAGCTTGGCCCTCTTCACCTTCTTCATACCGTTTTTCGGTCTCAGCCTCATCACCGCTGAGATCGCTCTGGTGTCATATTCGCTGCTCATACTCATCCGAAACATCGTGGCGGGCATCGACGGGGTGGAGCCGGCCATCATCGAGTCGGCGACGGGCATGGGACTGACTCGCCGTGGGGTGTTTCTCAGGGTCCAACTCCCTTTGGCGCTGCCGGTGATCATCGCCGGAATCCGCATTGCGACCGTGTCCACCATCGGGTTGGTCACGGTCACTTCGTTGATAGGACAGGGGGGGTATGGGGTGTTCATCCTGCGGGGCATCCGGCGCCAGTTCCTGACCGAGATTCTGGTGGGGACGGTGCTCTCGGTCGCTTTGGCCGTGTTGGCCGACCTCCTGCTCGCGGCTCTGGAACGGCTGACCACCCCGTGGTCCCAAAGCGAGGCAAAGTGATCGAATTCTTCCGCGAGGTCGCCGCCTGGCTGGGCGACCCGGCCAATTGGGCGGGGCGAGGCGGCGTTCCGAACCGAATGTGGGAACACGTGTCAGTGGCCGGTGTGGCCCTGGTGATAGCCGGTGTGGCCGCACTGCCAGCCGCAGTCACTCTGGGCCATCGAGGCCGGGGAGGGATGCTGGCGGTGACAGGGGTAAACCTCTGGAGGGCACTGCCTTCCTTTGGGATCGTAGGAATAGCGTTTCCGATCACCTTGGCGCTGGGCCTGCGTCCCCTTGGCTATTGGGCCACCCTGGTTGCGCTGGTGGCCTTGGCCCTCCCACCGATGTTCGTCAACGCGTATACGGGGGTGCACCACGTCGACGCGGCTTTGGTGGAGGCGGCTCGGGGTATGGGAATGTCAGAGAGACAGGTGCTGGGCTGGGTAGAACTGCCCCTCGCACTCCCTGTGATCATGGCCGGGATTCGCACCGCCGTTGTAGAAGTGCTGGCTACTGCCACCATCGGTGCGGTGGTTGGGTTTGGAGGGTTGGGCCGATACATAATCGACGGCTTCGCTCAGCGGAAATTCGAGGAAGTATTCGTGGGGGGAGTTCTTGTCGCTCTACTGGTGATCGTTGCTGAATCCACGTTGAGATGGGCGCAACGACGAGCCGACGTCGCCAATCGGGAAAGGTCCGGGCGGTCTGCCATCTCAGGTAGCCCCGAGGTCGCCGATCTCGGTAGGGTCGGTTAGGTTAATTCCACCGCTTTTGGCGGTATTTCATTTGGCAAAGGAGCAACCTGTGAACAGACACCGCACTCGCTTCTTAGGAGCGAGCCTGTTAGTGGTCAGCCTTGCGGGGGTGGCGTGCGGCGGGAATGGCGGATCGGACATCGTGATCGGCGCGCAAGACTTCGGTGAGAGCGCCATCCTCGCAGAGATCTACAAGGGCGCATTGGAGAGCGCCGGCTACACGGCCACTGTCCAGGCCGTCGGGGGGTTCCGTGACCTTGAGATGGCTGCGTTCGAGTCGGGTGACATCAACCTGGCGCCCGAGTACGCAGCTTCAATGCTCGAGTTCCTCAATGAGTTCGCAGGCGAGGCCACAGGCGATGCTGCCGCGACGACGACACTGTTGAACGGGTACCTGGCGGACCTGGGTCTGGTGGCGTTGACCCCTTCTGATGCCATCGACACCAATGGCTTTGTGGTCACCCCGGAGACCGCTGAATCGGCCGGTCTGGCGACGTTGAGCGATCTCGCCAGCAATGGCGCCGATCTGGTGCTGGGCGGTCCCTCTGACTGTGAGACCAACCCGTTCTGCATCCCCGGGCTGAACACCGTTTATGGCATCGACATGAGCGCCAACTTCCAGCCGCTCGATGCCGGGCAAGTGACTGTGGCGGCCCTGGAGGCCGGCGAGATCGACGTGGCCATCCTCTTCTCCACCAGCGGGATCATCGCCGACAAGGGCTGGGTGCTGCTGGAAGACGATAAAGGGATGCTGGCCGCCGACAACGTCGTCCCGGTCCTTACCACCGAGCTGCAGGCAGCACATGGCGACGAGCTCAACGCAGTCTTGAACGACGTCTCCTCCAAGCTGACCACCGCCGGACTCACCGAGATGAACAAACGGTTTGACATTGACAAGGAGGACGCAGAGGCCATCGCCGCAGACTGGCTTGCTGACAACGGCTTCTAACGACTCAATCTCGACGACCAGGCAAACCTGCCTGAGGCGCTGATGCGCATCCGGGCGAGTGTTTGGAAGGCCCCGGGTGAACCGGGCGCCGTCGAGACGGTTGACCTCGACCCACCCAATACGGGTGAGGTGCAGGTGAAGATCGCCGCCGCCGGGGTCTGCCACTCCGACTATCACCTCGCTCTCGGTCACTTCGGCAAACATCGGTTTCCTACCGTGTTGGGGCACGAGGGGGCAGGAGTAGTCGAGGCGGTGGGACCTGGGGTCACGTCAGTGAGTAGGGGCGATCGGGTCTCGTTCAACTTCATTCCCTCCTGTGGCCAATGCCGACAGTGCCTCCGGGGCAAGCCCAATCTCTGCGAACCGGGGTCGGCCGCGGCTTTCGGGGGGAAGATGCTCGACGGCGGTTACCGCATGAAACTGGGCGATGGAACTCCGCTGCAGCAGTTCCTGGCCATCGGCG
>JAICND010000070.1 GCA_025929005.1 Acidimicrobiia bacterium | reverse complement strand
GCGGTTGCATACGCGGAGACGCGATCCGCCACTACATCTTCTCCAAGTCTGCGATATAGCTCTCGACGAGCGCCAACTGAGTCGAGCGATCCAGGTTCTTCTCGACCACGATCTCGGCCAGATCGATGGTCATATTGGCCACCTCCTGGCGAGCTTCGGCCAGAGCCCGAGCCTTCTCAGTTCCGGCCTCCTGACGGGCCTTAGCGAGCAGAGCATCAGCTTCCGCCTGAGCCCGAGCGAGCATGTCGGTCTTCATTTGATCCGCTGTTCGGCGGGCCTCTTCGATGACCTGGTTGCCGCGGTTGCGTGCCTCGCTGAGCTGGCTCTCGTAGTTGGCCAGCAGCTTCTCGGCTTCACCCTTCGCCTTCTCCGCTTCTTCCAGCCGCCCAACAATGGCTTGTTGGCGCGCTTCAAGGGTGCGGTTGATGGCCGGTAGCGCCCACTTCCAGACGAAGAAGAAGACGATGGCAAAGGCCACGATTCCTGCGATCAGTTCGTTGGTCTCCGGGAGCACCAGGGAGACGTTGGAACTGGTCTCTTCGTGTTCCTGCGCCAGGATCGCCAATGTCAAGTGACTGAGCACGGCCTACCTCCTAGGCGATGAAGAAGAGGACGAAGCCGATGAGGGCCAGCGCCTCGGTGAGAGCGGCGCCGAGGAACATGGTGGCGCGGATGGTTCCGGTCATCTCGGGTTGGCGGGCCATGGCCGTGATGGCGTTGCCCACCACGATGCCGATGCCGATACCCGGACCGACGGCACCGAGGCCGTAGCCAATCAGGGCGATGGCGCCTTTGATCTCTTCGATATTGCCTTCCATGGATTCCCTTCCTAGTGCTGTGGATGTACCGAAGCTTGGATGTAGACCGCCGACAACAGGGTGAATATGTAGGCCTGGAGGATGGCGACGAATATCTCAAAGGCGAAAAAAATCATCCCCACGGCGAACCAGACGACCCCGAGTCCTGCCTTGGGACCGATCTCGCCAACCGCCAGCACAAAGGCGACTCCCGATCCGAGCAAGAGGGTGAGCATGAGATGGCCGGCCACCAGGTTGGCAAACAACCGGATTGCCAGCGTGATGGGTCGCAGGAGGAAGGTCGAGACGACCTCGATCAGTCCGACCAGCCATCGCAGTCCGATCGGCACAGCCTTGGGCCAGGCCACGTCGGTCAAGTAGTGCATCCCGTTCTTTCGAAAACCGACCACCACGAAGATGAAGTAGGTGATCAGAGATAGGAAAATTGGGAGCGCCATCCGCGAGGTGATCGGAAAGTTGATGAACGGGGTGACCTCGAAGAGATTCCCCACGATTATCAGCATGAAGATCGAGAGAAGGTAGGGGACGTACTTGGCGCCTTCCGGACCGATGACGTCCCGGGCGATGCCGTCGCGAACGAACCCAACCAGGCTCTCAATGGCCGCCTCGAACTTGGTAGGCACCGGACTGTTGCGGCGCAGGCCGAAATACAACAGAGCCACGGCGACAGCAGCGGCCAGAAGCATTAAGAAAGAGACCCGGGTGAAGTTGAGGGGACCGATGGTGAAAAGTGGGTCGAGGAATTCGAACCAGTCTTTTACGTCCTCAGGTGCGCAGATCACCTCGTTGACCACATCGCAGTGGTGCTCCTGCGCGGCCAGCATCAGATCACCCAATCGCGTCCCTTTCTCTGTTACGCATCACCGCAATCGCCTCCAACCCGATCATCGTCAAATAGCCGACGACCGTCGAGACACCAAACGCGAGTCTGTCGATCTCGACGAAGCGCACCACCAGCAGCATCGTTCCCGTGATGAGACCCAGGCGCAGAAGGAAGCCAACCAGGGCGGCGGCATGATACATGCTGAGAGAAATCCTGATGCTGTAGCTGAGAAGAGCCCCGGCCAGGAGAAAGTTGGCGATCACGACCACGAGACCCAGCGCCGCCGAGCCCGCCCCCAAGGTCCCCCGCAGGAGCCAGAAGAGTCCAACCAGAGCCGGACCGATCCACGCGGCTCGCTTGACCATGTTCCTCGCCATCGACAACTCGATCGGGGTCCGACTCATCTCAGTCATCGTCAGATCCATCTTCCATCCTCTTCGAGTACTGCCACACGCGAACGAATCCGGAGTATGACCCGGCCACGATTCCGATGACGACCAACCATGGCTCGGTCCCCAACCAACGATCCAGGAGGTAGCCGATGAGAAAACCGGACAGGATCGAACCCAGGAACGACCCGCTGGCCACCCACCCTTCGGCTCCGGACTTGGTTTCGGTCATCTTGTGAATCTCTTCACAAAGTATAGCACGGTCAGTTTCCGAAAGTACTGACAGCGATTGCCGCGGCCAATGGATCGATGATGTCGATCAGTTGACCTGGGGTAAGGAACTGACCTTCGTTGGAAACACAGGCTCCCGCCTCGACCGCGGCGATGTTGACCAGTCGCACCACCTCGCCTGACCGCGCCGCGATGAGCACATTGCGTTCGACCTCCACGTCTCCATCTGTTTCGCTGAAACCAAAACTCAGTCCGCCCACTCCCCCCACGACCGCGGGCTCCTGTTCGAGGGAGACAAACGCCAGGTGCGGACACGTTGAGGTCCGGTCCATCTCGAAGTTCTCGAGGAAGTCATCAGCGAGGAGGCGGATCGACTCGATGGGATCCTCCACGCCATCTAGAAAGGTAAGCGTCGCCACGTCCAGGATCAGATACTCGATAATCCCGACCGGCCCATCGTCAAGGTTGACGCAGACGATCGGGGCATCGCCCTCTTCGCAGCGGGTGAGGGTGTAACCGTTTCCGAGATCCGCCGAGAAGTCTTCAGACCAATCGACGGGTGACGGAGCGCTGGTCGTCGGTGCCGGGTTCGAGGTCGTCGGAGCCGCAGTGGTCGGAGTCTGGGTGCCCCCGCAGGCGAGCAGCACCAACGCGGCCATCACCGACAGTGCGATTCTTGCCCGTCGCCCTGTCACACGTGCCCGACGAATCCCGACGGGTAGGGCGGATACTTGCTCGCCAAGGCGGCGACTTCGCCGGCAATTGCCTCCAACGCGGCAACATCCCCTCGCGCTCTGAGCGCTCGGGCAATCAGAGATCCCACCTCTGCTGCCTCCTCCTCCTGCATTCCCTGAGTGGTCATGGCCGGGGTTCCGATCCTGAGACCCGAAGCGCGGTAGGGGGGTCGGGGGTCGTTGGGAATCGTGTTGAAGTTGAGTGTGATCCCGATGTCATCCAGGAGCTTGGCGGCATCGCGACCCGTGAGGTCTTCGTCGATGGAGCGGAGGTCGATGAGGAAGAGGTGGTTGTCGGTTCCCCCGGAAACGACACGGACTCCGTCACGCTGCAATTCAGCCGACATCGCCTTGGCGTTGGAGACGATCTGAGCCGCATACGTCCGAAACTCGGGCGCGGATGCCTCTTTGAAGCAAACGGCCTTGGCGGCGATCTGGCTCATTATTGGGCCCCCTTGGGCATTGGGAAACACCGCCTTGTCCACATCGTTCATGAACTTCTCTTTGCAGAGAATCAATCCTCCTCGCGGCCCTCGCAACGCCTTGTGGGTGGTGGCGGTAACGACATCGGCGAGGGGAACCGGACTGGGATACGCCCTGCCTGCGACCAGACCGATGAAATGAGCCGCATCGACCATGAAGATCGCTCCCACCTCATCGGCAATCTGACGAAAGCGTTCGTAGTCGAGCAATCGGGAGTAAGCCGAGTAACCGGCGAGAACGATCCGCGGTCGGTGCTCCTTGGCGAGACGCTCGACCTCGTCCATGTCGATCGTTTCGGTATCTGGGTCGACTCCGTAGGCGACAAACCGGTAATAGAGCCCTGAAAAATTGACCGGAGAACCGTGGGTGAGGTGCCCACCCTGATCCAGACGCATTCCCAAAACCGTGTCGCCCGGGCTGATCAGGGAGAAGTAGACGCCCATGTTGGCCTGAGCCCCTGAGTGTGGCTGAACATTGGCGTGGTCGGCTCCAAAGAGCTCCTTGGCTCGGCTGATGGCCAGGTTCTCCATCTCGTCGACGACCTCACAACCCTCGTAGTAGCGACGACCGGGATAACCCTCCGCGTACTTGTTGGTGAACACCGACCCGGACGCCTCCATCACGGCAGGAGAGGCGAAGTTCTCGGATGCGATCAGATGAATGTGCGTGTTCTGGCGGGCGGTGTCTTTTGCGATGAGATCGGCGATCTCGGGGTCAACCTGTTCGAGCGGGCGAGGGTCGATCATGCACTGCTCCGTTTTGGTGTGGGAGGGGAGGACGAGCAAGCGTACCCGTCAAATCCATTCTCGACCGGGCTAGGCTCGCTGGCCGATGGACGCCTCGGATCTCAAGCACATTCCGCTGTTTTCGCATCTGAACCGCAAGGAATTGGCGCTGGTGGCCCGTCACGCCGACGAGGTCACAGCTGAGGCGGGACAGGTCCTCGCTCGCGACGGTGAGGTCGCCCGTGAGTTCTTTGTCATTAAGGAAGGCACGGCCACGGTCACCCGGAAGGGCAGCGAAATCAACCACCTCGGACCGGGAGATTTCTTCGGCGAGATCGGATTGCTGGAAACCCCCCGCCGTACCGCCACCGTGACCGCCGATACTTCGATGCGCCTCATCGTCATGTTTGGTCCCGAGTTCACCCTCGTCGACTCCGAGATCCCGGAGATCGATCGAGTTATCCGCAAAGCTATCGCCAGGCGGATGGCCACCTAGGCCTCACCCCAGGTCGAGTTCGAGAAGGCCCTGGCGGAGGATGCGTGGCCTGGCGCGGCTCACGTCGACGACCGTGGAAGCAACGGCGCCGGGGCAGGTGCCGGGCAGATAAAACGGAACCCGGTCCCCGAAAGCAGCTGCGGCCTCGACGTTGTTGAGAGTCTCCCGTTCCCCGGCCTTATTGGCGCTGGTAACCGCCAGGACACCAGCCGCGGCCAACAACTCGAGGGTGACCGGGTGATCGGGAACCCGCACCCCCACCGTGCGTCGGCGCCGGTCTCCGACTCCTTGTGGCAGAGGCCTCAGAGCTGGCGCCACGAGCGTGAGCGGACCTGGCCAGTACTGCTCTGCCCATTCGAGGGCGTAGAGCGGAAGTTCAACCCAGGACCGAAACTCGTCCGCGCTGGCGCCGAGTATCCCTATCGGTTTGGTCTCATTGCGCCCCTTCAGTTCAAAGAGCGAGTTGACCGCCATCGCCTGACCGGGATCGGCCGCAATCCCATAGACGGTATCCGTGGGGATACCGACTATGGCCGCGGATCGCAACAACCCGGCGGCATGTTTGATTGCTGCCACCGGCACAACGCTATCGCCTCAGCTTCAGGAAGCGGGGTCGCTCGAACTGATCAATCACTACCTCGATGTCGTTCCGCCTCTCGAATATGGGCCGGGCTTGGTTCTCACCGACCTCAATGAAGGCAACGCCACCCTCAGCAAGCCAGGTCCCGGTCTGATCAAGAAGCCGCTCGATTACCTCGGTGCCGGTGGGTCCCGCCACAAGTGCCAATCGTGGTTCTTGCCTCACATCGATCGGAAGATGGTCCCACTCCGTCTCCGCAACATAGGGTGGGTTGGCGACCATTAGGCTCACACTGCCCGAAAGCTCGGAGGGGACCGGCTCCCATAGGTCGCCCAGTCGCCAATCGACGTCAAGCCCGAGACGGCGCCCGTTTCCGATTGCTACCTCAAGGGCATCGGCGGAGAGGTCGGTGGCCATGACCCTGGCCCCGGGATAAGCCGTCTTGAGAGCTAGGGCCAGCGCTCCCGAGCCCGTGCAAAGATCAACAACAACCTTGGGAGGCGACGCCAGGGATCGAACGGCCAGGTCGTAGAGGTACTCCGTCTCCGGCCGCGGGATCAACACCCGCCTATCCACCGCAACAATGATCGGCCCGAATTGAACCTCTCCTTCCAGGTACTGGAGTGGTTCTCCCGAGATCCTACGTTCAATCAGGCGGTGGAAGTCAGCTAGTGCGGCGACGTCAACTTTCACACCCATCCTTACCTCACCACGATCACGACCGGTCGCCCTGGCCAGCGGCCGAACGGCTTCGTGAGCCGGCAGGGGTACATCCCTCAGAAGTTCCTGGCTAGAAACCACCTCGCTAATACTCGCTGGCGGAACTCCGGATGCCACAATCGCAAGGTCCCACATCAAGAGGAGGACAGGTGAATCCCATCATCGAGCGGGTCAAAAGGGCGGTGACCCTCTCACCGGGTGTGTACCAGGAGATCGGCAACGACCCCCAAGGAACAACCCAAGCCATAATCGTGACGGGAGCGGCCGCCCTAATCGGTGGCCTCGGAACCCTCTTCGGGGGGCGGTTCGGCAGTTGGATATTGATGCCTATCTATGCCGTGGTGGGTCTGGCGATCGGCTCCGGAATTCTCTTCTTGCTGTCACGGATGTTCAAGGGCCAGGGCACCTACATCCAGCTGTTTAGGGGGTTGGGGTTTGCCACTGCTCCCCAGGCCCTTGGGCTGATCCCGATCCTCGGCGGAATCGTCGGCGGAATCTGGTCGCTGATCCTGGCTATCAGAGCAGTCAAAGAGACCCAGCAGGTCACCGATGGCGCTGCCATCGCAATCGTCTTGATCCCGGCGGCCATCATCGGAGTGCTCGTCTTTGTGCTTGTGGTGCTTCTCAGTATCGCCATCATCGGCGCCGCCTCAACCAACAGCTAACTCTCAGACGCCCTGGGACAAACGCTCAGCCTGCTCGTAGGCGGCCATCGCTTCGACAAAGTCGTCCAGGTCGCCTTCGAGGACCTCCCACAACCTGTGCACCGTCAGACCGATGCGGTGGTCGGTGACCCGCGCTTCTTTGAAGTTGTAAGTGCGGATCTTCTCTGAGCGTTCCCCGCTTCCGACTTGGGCTCGCCGAACCCCCGCCTGCTCGGATTGCTGTTGATCCAGCCTTCGCTGATAGAGGCGGGCCCGCAAGACCCGAAAGGCCTTCTCTTTGTTCTGAAGTTGGCTCTTTTCGTCCTGGCAGGTGACGACTTCTCCTGTCGGTATGTAGGTCAGCCGCACAGCGGAGTCGGTGGTGTTGACCGATTGACCACCCGGCCCCTGCGATCGGTAGACGTCTACTCGCACATCGGCCGGGTCGATCTCGATGTCCACCTCATCCGCCTCCGGCAACACCGCCACAGTGGCAATAGAGGTGTGGATGCGACCGGACGCTTCGGTCTTGGGAACCCTTTGCACGCGGTGT
>JAICND010000235.1 GCA_025929005.1 Acidimicrobiia bacterium | reverse complement strand
GCGGTGTAGGCGCCGTGGCCGAGCGGATCCTCGGCATCGAAAACCCCTCACAGCTGGCCGACCTGGCGGTCTACTCACCGGATCTCTCTTTGCAGCAGAAAGTCGAGATTCTGGAAACTCTCGACATTCGGGAGCGTCTCGGCAAGTTGCTCAATTGGATGCGGGAGGTGCTGGCAGATCTCGAGCTGCGCAGGAAGGTCAGAGACGAGGCGGCGGAACGCATCGACAAGACCCAGCGGGAATACATCCTCCGTCAGCAACTCGAGGCGATCAAAAAGGAGCTTGGGGAAGAGGAGGGCGCGGCCGAGACCTACCGCCAGAAGTTGGAGAATCGGGAGATCCCGACCAAGGCTCGCGAGGCTATTGAACGCGAGGTGGATCGTCTCGAAAGGATGTCCGAGCAGTCACCTGAACACTCCTGGATTCGGACCTGGCTTGACACGATGTTCGACATTCCGTGGGGTCAGAAGAGCGAGGATCATCTCGATCTCAACGAGGCCTGGACCGTCCTTGATGCCGATCACACGGGCCTCGAGGACGTCAAGGAGCGCATCATCGAGCACCTGGCCGTCCGCAAGCTTCGTCAGGAGCGCGGTCTAACCGAAGAAGGGGGTCGCCAGGCTGGTGCCATCCTGCTGCTGGTAGGTCCTCCCGGAGTCGGTAAGACCTCGCTTGGTGAGTCCGTAGCGCGGGCCCTAGGGCGCAAGTTCGTCAGGGTCGCTCTTGGCGGAATCCGAGACGAGGCTGAGGTCAGGGGCCACCGTCGAACCTATGTCGGTGCCCGGCCGGGACGGATTGCTCGGGCCCTGATCGAGGGTGAGACGATGAACCCTGTGTTCTTGCTCGACGAGATGGACAAGGTCGGAGCCGACTGGCGGGGTGACCCCTCCTCAGCGCTGTTGGAAGTGCTTGATCCCGCCCAGAACCACACTTTCCGCGATCACTATCTAGAGGTCGATCTCGACCTGTCAGACGTGCTTTTCATCGCGACAGCCAATGTCGTAGAGACCATCCCGGCTCCCCTTCTCGACCGCACCGAAGTGATCCGTCTGGACGGCTACACAGACAACGAGAAAGTCGCCATCGCCCGCGACCACCTGCTTCCACGCCAGATCCGGTATGCCGGACTCGAGCCGGAGGAGATCGAGGTGACCGAGGCGGCGCTGGCGGCGGTGGTGGACCGCTACACCCGGGAAGCCGGAGTTCGGTCGCTCGAAAGAGAGCTTGGAAAACTCGCCAGAAAGGTCGCCCTCGTCGTCGCCAAGACCGAAGACGGAAGTCGGAAGGCGGAAGGCGGAAGCCCGATCCAAGTCCAGCCGGAAGATGTCGCTCAGTACCTGGGCAAACCCAAGGTTTGGCACGACGAGGCCAAGGACCGGACCGATCTGCCTGGGGTGGCGACCGGGCTGGCCGTTACTGGAACCGGTGGTGATGTGCTCTTTGTCGAAGCGACTTCGATGGATGGAGAGGCCGGCCTCACCCTCACCGGACAGCTCGGTGACGTTATGAAAGAGTCAGGTCGGATCGCTCTCTCATATGTCGAGTCGCATGCAACGGACCTGGGGTTGGATCAGGATGCCTTGCGCCGCCGGTTCCACGTCCACGTGCCGGCCGGAGCGGTACCCAAGGATGGGCCCTCGGCAGGGGTAACCATGGTGACGGCCCTGGCGTCGTTGCTCACCGGGCGCAAAGTGCGTTCAACCGTGGCGATGACCGGGGAGGTAACCCTGCAAGGCAAGGTGTTGCCGATCGGTGGGGTCAAACAAAAGGTGCTGGCCGCCCATCGCGCCGGGCTCAGCGAAGTCATCCTTCCGCTGCGCAATGAGATCGATATCGATGACGTGCCTGTCTCGGTGCGTGAGGTCATGAAGTTCCACCCGGTCGAGTCGGTCGATCAGGTTCTGGCGTTAGCCCTCGAGGGCTAAAGCCAATCTGGCCCGGGCCAGATCGAGGTACTTCTCCTCGACGTCGAAGCCGACGTAGTGGCGGCCGGTAGCGACCGCGGCCACAGCCGTGGTGCCCGAGCCGATAAAAGGGTCCAACACCAGGTCGTCCCGATAGGTGTAGAGCTCGATGAGACGTTGCGGGAGGGCGGGCGGAAACGGGGCCGGGTGACCCACCCGACTCGCGCTTTCCGCCGGAATCTCCCAGATGTCCAAGGTCGCCTCGAGAAAGCTCTCGGCGGACATGGTCGAAACATGGGGCAAACCTTGACGCTGGCGTTCTGCCTTCGATAGAGCCCGGTCGAATCTTCCTTTGCTGGCGATGATCACCCGTTCGGTGAGATCGCGCAGCACGGGGTTGGCCGGGCTTCTAAAGCTGCCCCAGGCGCACGAGCCACCCGCTCCCTTGGCCTTTCGCCAGATGATCTCGCCTCTCAGCAACATTCCGAGATCGTCCTGGAGGATGCTGATGACGTCGGCCGAAAGGGAGCGATAGGGCCGTCTGCCCAGATTGGCGACGTTGATCGCCATGCGTCCCCCGGGCTCGAGCTTGTCGAGGCAACGGGACAGGACCTCGGTGAGCATGTCGAGGTATTCGAGATATGAGCCGGGGACGAAGCCCTGACCCATCTCGGCCTCGTACTCCTTGCCCGCAAAGTAGGGCGGAGAAGTCACCATTAACGCCACCGAGCCGTCGGCTACCTGCGTGTCGGCCATCTTGCGGGCGTCGCCGCAGAAGAGCTCATCGACTACCACCGGGGCATGGACGTTGTCGTTGGTGGAAACCACGGGGTTGGGAAATCGCCGGTAGAACCCGGTGGCATCGTGGCTTTCCCGCTTACCCGAACCAAATGAGGAAGTGGCGGTGGGACGGCGGGTCACAACCAGACGGTAACTGTCTTGTGACCTCAGGCTGGTATGCTTGCAATTGCAAGCACCGAATCTCGGACAGCAGAACATGAGACCAAGCCCACGAAAACCAGTTCTGAAGCACCGTCTCCGCGACGGAACGCTCGTAAGCCTGCGTCCCATCGGCCCTGATGACAAGCCGTTGTTGGAAGAGGGCATGGCGAGGCTTTCACCGCAGTCCAGACGTCTCCGGTTCATGGCGCCCGTCGACAGCCTCAGCAGAGCGCAACTCGCCTACCTCACCGAGATCGATCAACGCGACCACATCGCCTGGGGAGTGCTTCATGACGACCAGCCGGTGGCAGTGGCGCGAATCGTTCGCCTCAACGGCGACCCCGACGCCGCCGAACTGGCGGTAACGGTGGTCGATCATTTTCAACGGCGCGGGATTGCCCGTCTGCTTATCACCGTCATGGCAGAACTGGCCCGTCATATGGGAATCGAACGGTTCGTGTTTGAAGCCCTGCCCGAGAACGACGCATTGCTCACGCTCTTGCGTGGATTTGGGGCCAGGTACGAGATGACCGACGGTGTAATCGCCGGGAGCGTCGACTTGAACAAGATCCCCGCCCCGGAACTGCAAAGTGACCCCCTATCGCTTGGAACCAAGGCGCAAGAATTGGCAGGGTGAGTCGATTACTGAGCCAGACTTTCAACCAGGCGAGTAATCAACGGAACCTGGGCGGGATTCACCAACAGGGTCGCTACGTCGTGAGAACACCAGCGAACCTGGTCGATTTCGGGGAACTCCTGGCGGCGACCTCGCCAGACCATGCTGAAGAGTCCGGGCCGCAGGTCGTCAGGATCGAAGTCGGCTTCGACTGCCCAACCCATCACGACCTTGCCCGAACGCAAGGTTACCGAACCGAGTTCGAGCCAGCCGTC
>JAICND010000512.1 GCA_025929005.1 Acidimicrobiia bacterium | reverse complement strand
GTCTATCCCTGCCTTAGACAGAGCTTGTAAAACACCCGGTACCAAGGCCACTCTGGCCTCGCCCGGGAAGGTTTCGGTTGGCACGCCAACCGTCAACTTCCGGTCCTCCGCCACTTTCGACCTCCTTATAGAAAACAACCCGCAGATGGGGATGTCGCCGGGCCCGGCTAGGCGCGGCGAATTAATGCGAAAAAGTGCTTGCGTAGGCTACTGGATATCGGAGGGCAAAATCATCTTTGTCCTTTGATTGGAAGCTGATTGGAAGCACGGGCAAATCAGCGTTCCCGAACCGGCTCGAAAAGACCCGGCGTATTGCCGCCGCCCGGTATTGCCTTATACTTTTTGAGCAGAGTTTTTAAAGCGTTCTGAGCGCCAACAGTTTCATTCCAAAAAAGTGGGCTTCCGGCCCATTTTTGGTTTTCTGGAGCAGGTGGGTTTCAGCCGGACGGCGGGCCATGCGGGCCTGAGTGGTCGACCGGCGCTTCCAGCGGGGCTCGTTCCGGCTGGATGACAACTTAAGGAGGTGGCTATGCCCCGGCTTGAAGTGAGCCCCGAGGTCCGTGCCATCTGCCAGACGGTTGCCGATCGCCGGAACGTGGAACTGGTTGACGTCCGCTACGGTCGTTCGGGTCGGGACGTCACGCTCGAGGTGATCGTCGACCGAAACGGTGATGTCGATTTCGACCTGATCACCGAAGTTTCCAAAGATCTTTCAGACGCTCTGGACGAGGACGAGGACCTCATCGAGGGCAGCTACATGCTCGAGGTCTCCTCGGCCGGTTTGGAGAGGCCGCTGATGAAGCCGGCCGACTACGAGCGATTTGCCGGGCACGAGGTCAAGGTCGTGTGCCGGGAGCCGGTGGACGGTAGGAACCAGTTTCGGGGACCTATCGCCGCAGCAGGAGAAGACGCGTTCACCCTGGACCTGCGTGACCGTGGCCTGGTTGAGATTCCGTACACCGTCGTTAAAAAGGCCCACCTGTGGGTCGACTGGGAAGAAGAACTCAAAAGGGCGGAAGAGATCCGAATTGATGAGGGCGACGAGGTACCGCAGCGTCGCCGTAAGAAGAAGTCGTTGGAAGGAAGAGGTCGTTAGATGAATCCAATTGATATGGATGCTCTTCGTCTGGTTGAACGCGAAAAAGGCATTGCGTTCGAAAGCGTTGTCGTAGCTCTCGAACAGGCGCTCGCCGCCGCGTACAAAAGGTCCCCTGAGGCCGCTGCCCCCGAGGCGCGGGTTGAGATCGACCGCCAGTCCGGCGAGGTCGTGGTCTACGCCCAGGAGGTCGAGGAGATCGAGGAGTCCGGCGAGTTCAAGGTCACCAAGGAGTGGGAGGCAACGCCGCCCGACTTCGGCCGTATCGCCGCTCAGACCGCCAAGCAGGTCATCCTCCAGAGGATTCGTGAGGCAGAGCGTGAAGTCACCTACGGCGAGTACTCGGGCCGTGAGGGCGACATCGTCACCGCGATCGTGCAACAGGCCGACCCCCGCTACGTCCTTTTGGACCTGGGCAAGGGCGTCGAGGCCCTGCTGCCACAGCAGGAGCAGGTTCCCGGCGAACGCTACGACCACGGCTCGCGGGTTAAGGCATACATCGTGGAGGTCCGCCGTTCGCCGAAGGGCCCCCAGATCGTCTGCTCCCGCACCCACCCCAACCTCATCCGCAAGCT
>JAICND010000009.1 GCA_025929005.1 Acidimicrobiia bacterium | reverse complement strand
GATGCGGGCGGCGGGCGACTCCCGGACGTCGTCGGTGCCGGCCTTGAACGCCAGACCCCACAGGGCGACGGTGCGCCCCGCCAGGTCACCGCCGACCGCATTCTTCACCTTGGTCGCGATCCGTTGACGCTGATCTTCGTCGGCTTCGATGACAGCTCGCAACAGGCGAAAGTCATAGCCGGCATCGCGGGCGACTTCGATAAGGGCGATCGTGTCCTTCGGAAAGCACGACCCTCCGTAGCCGGGACCGGGCTTGAGGAAATGGGGTCCGATGCGGTGATCCAAACCCACCCCGAGGAGCACGTCGAGGATGTCGGCTCCGACCACCTCACTCAGGTTGGCCAGAGCGTTGGCGAAGGTGAGTCGGGCGGCCAGATAGGAGTTCGAGGCGTATTTGATCATCTCGGCCGAAGTTGGATCGGTGATGACTACCCGGGCGTTCAGGGCGTCATAGAGAAATGAAACCCGCCTGGCGTCGTCTTTATCGAAGGCGCCGACCACGATCCGATCCGGGTGCAGGAAGTCTTCAACTGCGGTGCCTTCTCGCAAGAACTCGGGGTGCACTACGAGTCGGGCCGCACTCCCGAGGTCGGCGAGCCGTTTGTGCAGCGAGACCGTGGTGCCGGGTGGGACCGTCGACTTAACAACAAGGACGGTGTCGGGTCCGACTACCAGGGCAAGGTCGTCAACCACACCTTGGATGAATCGGAGGTCCGCTCTCCCATCGGCGTCCGGAGGGGTGGGGAGACAAAGAAAGACGAGGTCAGCATCGGTCACGGCCTCCTGATTCGAGGTGTGGAAGGAGATTCGGCCCGCAGCTCTGCCCTCCGCCAGCAGTCCCGGCAACCCGGCCTCGAAGATCGGAACCCCGCCAGCCTCGAGAAGCGCCACCCGGGCAGGGTCTGCCTCACCAACTCTTACTTTGTGTTGAAGATGGGCAAGTCCGGCGGCTGTCACGAGGCCGACATATCCCGCACCAACGACTGCAATGTTCATACTCCCAACCTCCCCGGTGGCTGCACCCTTGGGGCCTTCCGGTAGGAGCAAGCTAGCCGCTCTGGAGGGTCCTGTCTGCGTCGAGTCCGACGATGACAATGGCGTCGACGGAGGCGTCGAGGGAGCCCGCAGTGACCTCCCCAAAGCCGAGAGCGTCGATGATTGACCGACCCTGGCTCAAGGCTTCAGGTCGAACGATGATGGTTGTTACCGGGAAGTCGTTGCGATCGGCGTCGCCCACGTCGAGGATCTCAAAACCCTTGCCTTGCAGGATCTCCGACAGCCTGCTGGCCGAACCGGCGATGCCATTCCCATTGAGCACCTGAAGCTTCAGAGGTTCCCCGGCTATCGCGTTCATGGGGAGACCGTTACGGAACGAAGCGATCATGGCGTCCGCACGAGGTTGATCCATCCGGACAACCGACATCCCGTTGTATTCGTCGCCGTAACTGGCAAGTGTGGCCGTCTCGATTGTCTCGCTGGAGATTCCGCGCATCTGGAAGGCGAGTTGAATCAGCGACGACTCGATCAGGGCGGAGTCGGCCGAGAGGTGCTGGGCAAAAGAACCGACCACCGCACCAGTTTCCGTCAAGGTAGACGGCGTCTTCAGGGCACTGATGATCGCCAGCACCAGCTGTTGCTGGCGTTTGGTGCGGCCGATATCGCTTGCTTCGACCGATACCCACTCGCCATCCTGAAGCTCCTGGTAATGACGGGAACGCGCATAGGCGAGGGCCTGGGAGCCGTTCAGAAGCTGCGGACCGGCATCAACTAGGAGACCCGAGTTTTCGTCGCGGGCGGGGTACGGGAAGTTGATCGTGACCCCTCCGACCTCATCTACGATCGCCTGAAAGCCGACAAAGTCGACCTCGACGTAGTGGTGAATCGGTAGACCGGTTGCCTCTTTGACGGTCCGGACCATGAGCGGAGCACCGCCGAAGGCGTAAGCGGCATTGATCCGGTTGGTCCCGTGGCCCGGGATCTCGACAAGAAGGTCGCGGGGCAGTGACAGGATCTGGGCATGGCTGTTGGTGGGATCGAGCTTGATGAGCATGATCACGTCGCTGCGTTCGCCGGCCGCCTCACCGAAGTTTTGAAGGCTGTCGAGCCGGGCCCGGCTGTCGGAACCGATAACAAGAAAAACCAAGGGTTCACGCGCTTCGGTTGGACGCACGTTGAGTTCGGGCGCCACGTTCTCAACGACGTTGACGTTCGCTCTGAACGCGTTCTGCGCCGAGCGAAGAGACGAGTAGAGGCCGAAAACGGCAAGGTTGCAAAGAACCAGCAGCGAAATTACCAACCGCTTCCACCACCGGTGTTGCACAAGCGGACGCGTCGATGGAGGCGCGGGGTCAGTTGAAAGAGACATTGCCTTCCCAGGTAAGACGTTCTGACGTTACCAAAAGTTCCATGTTTTAAACCCGCCAGGGGGGGACGGGATAGCCCGACTAGCCTCCCGCGGGGCATCAACTCCGACGGAGGAACCAAAGTGGCCGTGCTCCCTCATGAGGGCACCTTCTCGATCATGTACGGGAACCTGAACGTTCCTGTTGGGAGTGGCTACCGCCGTGGATACCTGGCTCGCCCGGACGAAGCCGGGACATTCCCAACCGTTATGTTGCTTCCAGGTGCCAGGGGATTAAGCAGTACGGACAAGGACTTTTCCCGCCGACTAGCGCGGCGCGGGCTGGCCTGTCTCGCCGTCGACCTGTATCCCGGTGACGATGAGCCCCTTCTCGCCTATCAGGCGCGGTCCGATCGCGAGATCCTGACCGACCTCGACGAGGCATATGAGTTTCTGCAGAGCGAGGACGTGTTTTGGGCTATCCAGGGCGCGGTCGGTGTGGTCGGTTTCGACATCGGTGGTCGCTTCGCCTTGATTCTCGCCGCCCGCCGCCAATGGGTTCGGGGGTGCGTTGTTGTATCAACGCCCCTAACCGGTGACGAACAACGCGACCATCAGGTGGCGGACATGCTCAATCATCTTGGAGTGCCGGTGCTGGGGCTTTTCGGGGCCGCCGACACTCTCATCGTCGCCGAGACGGTCCACGAGGCGCAGCGACGAAACGACCACGGACAGTGGCTGCTATACGAAAACGCCGGCCACGCGTTCTACGACGACAGCTCACCCGACTACGAGCCGGCTGCGGCCGCCGACGCCTTCAGTCGGATTGCGTCGTTTTTGGCGTCGTGCTTGCCCGCGGCTGAGATAGAAGACCTCGGCTGAGCGGTTCACTCCTGACGTGGCGCACCGACCCGGCCGTGAGACGAACCTCACCCTCGGCGGTCATGACCACGAGGGCGCCGTCATCACCTATGTCGATCGCGGTTCCCTCCCCACGCGGCTCCCAGGAGATAAGCGAACCCAACGTGGCTGACCGCGACACGTAGTCGTCGCGGCCCCAGGCCCCAGGTCCCCTCGCAAGTCGGTTGAGGAGCGCGTCCGCCCAGTGCCGGGCTAGATCGATGTGTCGGAGTGGTCCCGGATCATCCGGATAGATGGCGGCGATGCCCGGAGGGCGATCTGGCCAATAGAGATTGAGGCCGCATCCCGTGATGACGAGGTCGCCGGAGGCCTCGCTCAAGACCCCACCAACCTTGGTCGCGTCGATCAAGAGATCGTTGGGCCACTTGAGGCGGCATTCAGGTCCGACCACCTCAGCCGCCGCCAATCCCGCGACGAGAGGAATCAATGACCAATCCTTCCGAGGCCAGTGTGGTACGAACGCCAGACTGGCGGCCATAGCCCTCTCGGCGTTAAGCCATTGGCTTCCTGACCTGCCCCGCCCGGCCATCTGGCGGCCCGCCACGACCAGGACAGGCCCCGAGTTCGCCATTGAGGCAGCCAGATCCTGGGTGGAGGTCACCTCGTCGAAGGTCTGCACCGAATAGGGTGTAGCCATTCCGGCGGCTGTCGAGTCCAAGTCGGAGATGATACGGAGGTCCTCTGTGGGTACCGAGGCTCGCATCGAACAACTCCGCAAGCTTCGTGACGAAGCCCTCCACGCCGGCAGCCGGCGTGCCGTGGACCGCCAACACGAGCAGGGCAAGCTCACCGCCCGGGAGAGAGTCGCCGCCCTGCTCGACAAGGGCTCTTTCCAGGAAATGGACATGTTTGTCCGCCACCAGGCGAGCGGCTTTGGAATTGAAGGGAAACGCCCGCCCGGGGATGCGGTCATCACCGGATACGGGATGGTGGATGGCCGGACCGTGTTCGTGTATGCCGAAGACTTCACCGTATATGGAGGAAGCCTCGGCAAGGCCGTGGCCGACAAGATCTGCAAGCTGATGGACCTCGCCCTGGAGGTCGGAGCTCCCATCGTCGGGTTGAAAGACTCGGGGGGAGCGAGGATTCAAGAAGGAGTGGCGTCACTCGATGGGTACGGTCGCATCTTCGAAAGAAACGTGCGTGCCTCTGGCGTGATCCCGCAGATCTCGGTGATCATGGGCCCCTGCGCTGGAGGTGCGGTCTACTCGCCGGCCATTACCGACTTTGTAATCCAGGTCGATCAGTCGTCGCACATGTTCATCACCGGCCCCGACGTCATCAAGGCTGTAACGGGTGAAGAGGTCAGCTTCGAGGAGTTGGGTGGAGCCTTCACGCATGCCTCCACCTCGGGGGTCACCCATCTCGTATTCCCAACCGGCCGTGACGCGCTCGATGCGGTCAGATACATGCTCTCGTTCTTTCCTCAGAACAACCTGGAGCTCCCCCCCTACTTCCCGCCGACCGACAGCCGAGACCGGATGGACGATGCCCTCGATCGGATCATGCCAGACTCCTCCAACCAGCCATACGACGTCGTCCACGTGATCGAAGCCGTCGTCGACGACGGCGAGTTCTTCCAGATCCACGAACACTGGGCTCGAAACCTGATCGTCGGTTTTGCCCGCCTCGACGGCAACTCGGTCGGCATCGTCGCCAACCAGCCCGCCGTCCTGGCCGGCACCCTGGACATCAGTGCCTCGGAAAAGGGCGCCCGCTTCGTCCGATTCTGCGACTCCTTCAATATCCCGCTCGTCACCTTCGTCGACGTGCCCGGGTTTCTTCCCGGAGTGGATCAGGAACACGGAGGGATCATCCGACATGGAGCCAAGCTCCTCTATGCCTACTGCGAGGCGACGGTGCCTCGCGTCTCTGTGATCACCCGTAAGGCATATGGGGGCGCCTATCTGGTCATGAACGCCCGCGGCGTCCGGGCAGACCTGGTCTTTGCCTGGCCCTCGGCCGAGATCGCGGTCATGGGTGCGCAAGGTGCAGTGAACGTGATCTTTCGCCGCGAGCTACAGGAAGCCGAAGACGTCGAGGAGCGCAGGGCAGAACTGATCAGTGACTACGAGCAGACGTTCAACAACCCCTACCGAGCGGCCGAACTCGGATTGGTCGACGAAGTCATCGAGCCCCGGGAAACGCGGAACAAGCTGATCCGGGCCTTCGAGATGTTGCGGACTAAACGAGAACACATGCCTCAGAAGAAACATGGGAACATTCCTTTATGAGCGGCTCAGTGCCGGTCACAAAGGGATGAGACGGACGAGGTGAGGCGCGAGACGTGAGACGTGAGACGTGAGCTCAGATCGGCAGAACTCTGAGGCGACGCTTCGAGGCGAATGCCGCCGCATCATTGCTGGTTGAGGGATTTCGAAAAGGCCACGAGCATGCGTCGTATCTCGGAACAATCCCCTAAAAGAACATCCACTAGATGCGGGTCTGCGAACCCGAGATCTCGGGCAAGCTCAAGATGAGACTCCAGTTCAAATGCGGAGCCCAACGACACGCTGAGGAATCGACCGAACTCTCTCCTCCCGTAGCGGCCACAACCTTCGGCGATATTCACGGCTATGGAAGTCGCGGCCGACCTCGTCTGTTGGGTGAGTCCGAACCGTTCGGTGCTTGGGAACCTTCGGGTCAGTTCGTAAATCCCCCGAACCAGGGTCCGGCTCTTTTGCCAGACCAGCAGACTTCGAAAGTCCTGCACGGGTCAGTCATACTTGATTCTGTGAGCGCGCAACAGAGCACTGAGGAACGACGGCCACGCTCTTCCACCGTCCATTCGGCTCGACTCTCGTCTCACGCCTCACGTCTCACGTCTCACGTAGGTCACCAATCCCCTCTCATTTCTGACCACTCATGAATTCCCTCCTCATCGCCAATCGCGGAGAGATCGCGGTCCGGATCATTCGTACCGCCAGGGAAATGGGGCTCCGGACCATCGCAGTCTTCTCGGAACTCGATCGCGATGCGCTTCATGTCAGGATGGCCGACGAGGCATGGAACATCGGCGCTGCCCCGCCGGCCGAGTCCTATCTGAACGGGGCCTCCATCCTGAGGGTGGCGCGGGCCGCCAAAGCGGAGGCGATTCATCCCGGATATGGCTTCCTCTCCGAGAATGCGGGTTTCGCCGATCTCGTCGCCGAGGCGGGGCTTATCTGGGTTGGTCCCCCGGCTTCTGCCATCCGAGCTATGGGCGACAAGATCACTTCCCGCCGCACCGCCGAGTCAGCCAAGGTCCCGATGGTCCCGGGGACAACGAGCCCCCTCGAAACCCTCGCCGACGTGATGACCGCGGCCGAACAGTACGGTTACCCGATCGCCATAAAGGCTGCCCACGGTGGGGGCGGCAAGGGTCTTCGCGTCGCTCGCGAGCCGGACGATCTCGAGGAAGCCTTCGAGGGAGCCCGACGCGAAGCAGACGCCTACTTCAACTCACCCGAGGTCTACGTCGAGAAATACATGGCACAACCTCGACACGTCGAAGCCCAGGTGATGTTCGACAGCCAGGGGAACGGCTTATTCCTCGGTGAGAGAGACTGTTCGGTTCAACGCCGTCATCAGAAGCTCATCGAAGAGACTCCGTCGCCCGGCCTCTCAGCCCGACAGCGCAAAGCGATCGGAGAGGCTGCGGTGGCGGCCGCGAGGTCGTGTGGCTACGTCAACGCCGGCACAGTGGAGTTTCTCTACGACCCGGCCGAGGACAGCTTCTACTTCCTGGAAATGAACACGAGGCTCCAGGTTGAGCACACGGTCACCGAAATGGTCACCGGTTTGGATCTCGTCGCCTGGCAGATCCGAATCGCATCCGGAGAAAAACTCGACCTTGGGAAGTTGGAGCCACGCGGCCATGCGATCGAGTTTCGAATCAACGCAGAGGATCCACTGCGCGGCTTTTTGCCGACTCCCGGACAGATCGTCGACTACCGGGAACCATCAGGCCCCGGAGTGAGGGTCGACTCTGGGGTGACAGCATCTTCCCGGGTCAGCCAGTACTACGACAATCTCATGGCCAAGCTGATCGTATGGGGCGCCACCCGTCAGGAAGCGATTAGTCGCGGCAGACGAGCCCTCTCAGAGTTCGTGATCACGGGCGTGTCGACCACCATCCCCGCCCACCTGGCGGTACTCGATCATCCGGACTTCGTCAACGGAACCCACCACACGAAGTGGATGGAAGAGTCCGTGCAACTTCCCGACCCGGTTCCGGCTGCGTCACCCGTGCTGCCTTCCGATGAGGAGCTGACCCGGCGTGACATGACTGTCGAGATCGGGGGTCGCCGCTTTTCAGTGACCTATTGGGCGCCCGAACCTCTGCCCGCGGCAGGAGCCCCGGGTCCGCGTCGGGTGCGTCCCAAGCTCGAGCGGGCCGCCTCGCTGGCAGCGATCGATGGCGTGATCGCGGCACCGATGCAGGGCACAATTGTCAAAGTGCACGTCAAGGCTGGCGACAGGGTCGAGGCCAACCAGCCGATCTGTGTGCTCGAGGCTATGAAAATGGAGAACGAGGTTCGCTCCCCTGCGGCGGGGGAAGTGGTCGACTTGCGGGTCCAACCCGGCGATACGGTCGCCACCGGAGCGGTCATCGCCATCATCAAGTAACCAGAACCCATCGGTCCGACCCCTTAGCCTGTTTGCTTTATGGCGGCCCGAAGCCTCGTCCGCGTACTCGTCGTCGCCGCGGCTGCCGCGGTATGGATTTACATCGGGTTTCGCCCGAGTGAAGCTCCGTTTCCCAGTTCAACGTCAACGACCACCCGCATTTCAGCCCAGGTGACCACAACCACCGATCCAGGTTGCCGGGTGTCGCCACCGCCGGCCGGCCCGGTGTTAGCGGCCACGCCCGCTTCCCTGTCGGTCGCAGTCTCAGCGGCAGGTTTCGACTGCGCCACCGCGATGGTGGTCGCCTCGCCGACCGATCTCGAGAGCCTTGAGATTGCGGTGCAGTTGGCTGCGGCGGCCGGCGGCCCGCTGCTATTGACGACTGATCCTGCCTCTCTCGAAGCCGAAGCGACCCGTCTGGCGGTTGAGCAGATATATCTGCTGGCTGATGCCGAGGTCTCAACATCGGCCGACGTCTCCCGTCTGACTGTCGGTGAGGCAGTCGATCAAGTCAGGCGACTCCGCCGCGGTTCCGAGCCGCTGGCCAACGACACCGGCCGGGGGTGGAACCGGGCGTTGATTGCGGCGCTCACCGGAGCGAATGCGACAACCGGGGGGGCGATCGCTTTCGACCTCGGGACGGACACGACCGCGGTGGCGGCAGCTGCACCCGACCACGACGTTGTCTGGCTAGCAGACGGATCCTGGCCCGCATTGGCGGCACCCGTAGTGGCCGCCGCCGCTGCCCGGGGCGAGACCGCACTCTTGGTCGACCCCACCGACCTTCGCCGGCTGCCCGATGTCGTCGCCGCCGCCCGGCGAATCGCTCCTCTAGTTGCGGTGGCCGCCGGCAACTATGACCAAGCAACGGTTGGCTGGCAGGCTCCCGCCCTACTCTCTGCGCCCGAGCTTCCCGGCGGCGGCCTCATCATGTTTCCCGGACGGCGGTTAGTCGCCTACTACGGCAACCCGACCACTCCCAATCTGGGGATTCTCGGCTCTCAGAGCGCGGAGGAGACCATCGAGAAGCTGATTCCGATCGCAGCCGAATACGGCGCCGACGGAGTGATGACGATCCCGTCGTTCGAGATCATCGCAACGGTCGCCTCGTCCGAGGCCGGAAACGACAGCGACTACTCGGAAGAGATGACTATTGACCTGTTACGTCCCTGGATAGATGTGGCTGCCGCCAACGGCGTATACGTGGTGCTCGATCTCCAACCCGGGCGAACGGACTTTCTTACGCAGGCGAGACGATACGAGGAGTTTCTCCGACTCCCCCATGTTGGTCTCGCCCTCGATCCTGAGTGGCGGCTTCGATCCGATCAAGTCCATCTACGCCAGGTGGGAACGGTTGATGCGGTCGAGATCAACACGGTTGTGGCCTGGCTGGCAGGAGTCGTTCGTGAGCAGAACCTGCCCCAGAAGCTGCTGCTTCTGCACCAGTTCAAGTTGTCGATGATCACCAATCGGGAATTGATCGCGACGCCATCGGAGTTGGCGGTGGTTATTCAGATGGATGGTCAGGGGCCGCTGCCGAGCAAATACGGCACCTATTCCGTGCTCACCGAAGGGACCGAAGACGCCACATGGCGGTGGGGTTGGAAGAACTTCTACCAACTCGACGCTCCTCTGGCTACTGCGGCTGAGGTTCTTGCCCTCGATCCCTTGCCGGTGTTCGTGTCCTTCCAGTGAGCCCCCTCACTCGGCGGCGTCGCTGATGCTTTCGGACAAGGACGGATGGACGAGCAACGTCTCCACCAGGGTGTTGACGGTTACGCGAGCCTGGACCGCCAAGGCCAGGATGCCTATCAATTCCGAGGCTCGGTGCCCGACGACGGTGCCGCCGAGCACTACCCCGGTGGCCGGATCGGACGTGAGCTTCACAAAACCACGAGTGTTCCCCTGAAGGACGGCGCGGGCATTGGCGGCGAAGGGGACTTTGGTGGTGCGGACTTTGCGGCCAACAGCCGCGGCGTCGGCCTCCTCAAGACCGACCGAGGCGATCTCGGGTTCGGTGAACACGGCCTGGGCGACCTTGCCGTAATCGATTGGCGTTACCGCTAGACCGAGCGCATGTCGAGCGATCTTGCGACCCTGCATGGCGGCGACCGACGAGAGCAACATCTGGCCCGTACAGTCACCGGCACCGTAAATAGTGGGAATCGTGGTTCGAGAGAACTCGTCAACCTGGACATAGCCCTGCTTGGTTTCCACCACCCCGGCTTCGGCCAATCCCAGTTCTGCGGTAAGCGGCACTGAGCCGATCGCTAGGAGAACATGAGAACCGACCACCCGGCGGCCATCGTCACACAACACCACGACTGAGTCATCATTGCGTTCCAGGCCTACCGCCCTGGCGCCGATGACGAGGCGGACGCCCCGCTCGATGAAGTCCTCCTCCAGCACCGCCGCCACCTCCGGATCGCGGTGGGGCAGGATCTGCTGGCGGCTGACCACCAGTGACACCTCCGAGCCCAGACTCTCGAAAATGTGCACGAACTCAACACCGGTGACCCCCGACCCAACAACGACCAACCGCTCTGGCACCTTCGCCAGGTCATAGGCATGCCGCGTCGTGAGTACCCGCTGGCCGTCCACCTCGGCCCAATCCGGTATCCGCGGCGAAGATCCTGTCGATAGAAGGCACCGGTCGAATGCAATCTTTCGAGTGCCTCCGGAGGTGTCCACGACTGCCTCGTTTGATGAAGTGAGGCGCGCGGTGCCGGTGATGATCTCAACGCCCTGCGACGACAACAGCGAGACCCAGCGTCGGTGAATGTCTCCCGAGATGTGCTTTATCCGCTCGCCCAGCTGCTGTGAATCGACGTGACCCGGGGCTGCGACAAGGCCCAAGCGGGCCGCGTTCCGCATCGAGTCGATCCGGATGGCGGTGGCGGTCATCGTCTTGGACGGAATGCAGTCCCAAAGGTGCGCGGCCCCACCGACGACATCGCGCTCCACTAGCGTGACTCTCGCTCCCAGGGCGGCGGCGTTGGTGGCGGCGGCGGTCCCGGCCGGGCCCGCGCCGACAATCAGAAACGAGGGGCGCCCGTTGGAGGTCATACGGGCCGATGCGTTCCGAACACCGTCCGGAGGGCCCCGGCCGTCTCCCCCAGGGTCGCTCCGACCTCAAGAGCCGCCCGGAGCGGATAGAGGAGGTTGTCGGTTCCAGCCGCAGCAGCCCGCAATCGCCCTAGCGACTGCTCGACAAGGGCGTCGTTGCGCTGCTTCCGCCAATCCAGGAGACGCTGTCGTTGATTGGCTTCCAAATCCGGATCCACCGCCAGGACCGGGACGGCCTCGGGTTCGTCGGTGACGAATCGATTCACCCCGACCACGATCGTTTCGTCCTTCTCTTGGGTCTGAGCCGCCTGGTACGCGGAGTCTTCGATCTGGTGCTGGGTCCAACCGGCTTCGATCGCAGCCACGGCACCTCCCCGCTTCTCAACCTCGTTCAGGAGCCGGTTGGCGCGCTCTTCCAGTTGATCGGTCAGGGACTCGATGAAGTACGAACCGGCCAGCGGGTCGACGGTATCGGTGAAACCGGACTCGTAGGCGAGGATCTGTTGGGTGCGCAATGCGAGCCGGGCCGCCTGCTCGGTCGGTAGTCCCAACGCCTCATCGAAGGAATTGGTATGGAGCGACTGAGTCCCTCCAAGCACCGCGGCCATCGCCTGGATTGCAGTCCTAACGATGTTGTTCTCGGGTTGCTGGGCGGTCAGAGTGGAGCCGGCCGTCTGAGTGTGGGAGCGCATTGCCCACGAGCGGGGGTCGCGAGCCCCGAGTTGTTCTCTCATGAGACGTGCCCAGATCCGCCGGGCGGCTCTGAATTTGGCAATCTCCTCGAAGAAGTGGCTGTGGCTATTCCAAAAGAATGAAAGCCGCGGAGCGCTCTGGTCGACGTCGAGACCAGCCGCCGCGGCAGCCTCCACGTAGGCAAGACCGTTAGCGATGGTGAAGGCAAGTTCCTGGGCGGCAGTCGCCCCGGCTTCCCTGATGTGATACCCCGAGATTGAAATCGTGTTGAAGTTGGGGAGTTCGGCGGCGGCGTAGGCAAATAGGTCGGTTACGAGTCGCATCGACGGTCGGGGCGGATAGATGTATGTGCCTCGGGCCATGTATTCCTTGAGAATGTCGTTTTGAACGGTGCCCCGGATGGCATCTGGTGCAACTCCCTGTTCTTTTGCCACTAACTCGTACAGCAGCAGGAGGATGGGAGCCGTGGCGTTGATGGTCATCGAGGTCGAAACCTGATCAAGGGGGATCTCTGCAAAGAGGCGTCTCATGTCGTCGACAGTGTCTACGGCTACGCCGACCCGCCCCACCTCCCCGACTGCCAGTTCATGATCGGAATCGAGACCCATCTGGGTCGGCAGGTCGAAAGCGACCGACAGCCCGGTTTGGCCAGCCTCAAGCAAAGAACGGAAACGCTGGTTGGTCGAGTCGGCGTTGCCAAAACCCGCGTATTGGCGCATGGTCCAGGGGCGACCCCGGTACATCGTGGGATGCGGGCCCCTGGTGAACGGGTACTCCCCGGGTCGACCTATGCGCGCCGGAGCGCCGGGGGTTTCGGAGACCACTTCGATGTCGATACCGCTGGTTGTGCGCACGTGTATTTGGGCGGGAGGCCGGTAGGCTTCCATCGTACCCAGGCCCCTTGGGGGACCCGCTGTCATGGCAAATCGATCGTTAATTCACCAAATGGAGGCGCGCGAGCGCCGAGGTCGATGGTTCCCTGCATTGGCGGGTCTTCTCTCCATCGCTCTCCTGGCCAGCACCTGGGTAGGGCTCTTTGCCTTCTTGGGGGCCAACTCGGCTTATGGCACCCTCGACAAGGTCCGCGCCGAATACGTCCCCGACGTTGAGGAATTCACGCTCTCTTTGCCCGACCTTTCCGTGATCTCGCGGGTCTATGCCCGCCATGGCGACCTGCTGGCCGAGCTCCACGATGGCCGCAACTCCGAGCCGGTGCCCCTCGACGAGGTTCCCGAAGTGCTGCAACTGGCGGTATTGGCCGCCGAGGACAACAACTTCTACGAGCACCAGGGGATCTATTTCCCGGCCATCGCCTCGGCGGCCCTCGACACGTTTCGCTCCGGCAACTCCCGGGGGGGCTCGACCATCACTCAACAGTTAGT
>JAICND010000314.1 GCA_025929005.1 Acidimicrobiia bacterium | reverse complement strand
TCTACGACGCCATCCTCACCACCCCCATGCAGCCGCTCGACATCGCTCTAGGCGAAACGGCCTTCTCGCTGATGCGAGGTGGGATCTACTCGATCGCCTTCGTGATCGTGATGGCCGCTTTCGGTCTGGTCGAGACATGGTGGGGTCTGTTGGCTGTCCCGGCCTGCCTGCTGATCGGATACGCCTTCGCCGGAGTTGGTCTCGCCTCCACCACGTTCATGAAGGGTTGGCAGGACTTCGATCTGGTCACACTGGTGGTGCAGCCGCTCTTCCTTTTCTCGGGGACATTCTTTCCGGTCGAGGTCTACCCGCCTGCCCTCCAACTAATTGCCCGGCTGTCTCCCCTATATCACGGGATCGAGCTGATAAGAGCGGCCACCCTCGCCAACTTCGATTGGTCCGTGCTCGGTCACGCCGCTTTTCTCCTGGCGATGGGCACTATTGGCATGGCGATAGCTCAACGTCGCTTCCACCGTCTTCTGCTCCCCTGACATTGCAGGAGCTTTGCCGGGATAGCCTCAATCGGATGGCAAATCGAACAGGGTTGCCCTGATGTTGCGCCGATACGTCGCCGGGCGAGTCGTTGCTGGCCTGTTTGGCCTCATCATTTTCCTGACCCTGGTCTTCTTCCTGGCTCGGATCATGATCCCCGGAGACATCACCACCAACTTCGCGGTGGGTGGTGGTGGCAGCGTCTCCCGGGCGCGGGAAGCGCTCGGGCTCAATCGACCGCTATGGGAGCAATACCTGGTGTGGCTCGGGCGGGTGCTGAGCCTCAACTTCGGTCGCACCGGGGCGGGGCCAACGATCATGAGTGTCCTCCTCGCCGCTCTTCCGTGGACCCTGACCATGTTCGGCCTCGGCCTGGGCGCCGCCTTCTGGGTCGGAAGCCGGATCGGGCGTCGGGCCGGATGGCGCCGCGGTCTCTCGACTCCGACGAGCCTTGGGGCAGCCAGCCTCAGTTCGATCTTTCCGCCCTGGCTGGTCTTCCTGGCGTTCTACACCACCCTCACCCTCTTCGGCTTTCGGGTCTTCAACCGGGTCACAGCTCTCCAATACCAGCTGTGGTCGGAAGGGATGCAGGAGCACCGTGTCCTGTGGACGATGATCCTCACGGTGGTGGGTCCTCTCGGAGTGTCACTACTAATCGGACACTTCATCACCGAGAGGCACCGCAAAGTTCTGTGGTCGCGGATTTCCCGGGCGTTGGTTCCGTTGCTCGCCGTCCTCATCTGGTGGCAGGCGGGGATTCTTCTGCACGCCGTCGACCTTCTGGGTTTCTTCATCCTCCCCGTGCTGGTCCTATTTCTTCTGTCGGTAGGTGACGTCGTCCTCGTCGTCGCAGCTTCGATGGATGGGTTGTCGGAGTCCGACTTCGCTCTCACTGCGCGCGCCAAAGGTCTGACCTCTAAACAAGTGCGCGATCGTCACGCCGGGCGGGTGGCGTTGCTACCGGCCCTGTCGCGTCTCACCGCCAACCTTCCGTTTGCGTTGGGTGGCCTGGTCATCATCGAAGCCAGCTTTGGGCGGCTCGGCGGTTATCGCATAGATGTGCCCGGTGTGGCCTCGGTTCTGTTCGGCTCCCTTCGGCAACGCAACCTCAATGTCACCCTGGCCGGGCTCATCCTGGTCGGAGTGATCACTTTGACCGTTCGGATCGGGCTCGATCTGGCCTCCGCCACTCTTGATCCCCGGATCCAGCTCGAGCGGGCGAAACGTGGCTGACACCACGCCCCGTTTGAAACCGGGGTGGACCGTCCGCTCGCACTGGATCGTTGGTTGGATCCGGGCGGTGCTCGGGCATGTGGAGGCCCGGGTTGGTATCGGAATCCTCTTCTTCTTCACCCTCCTGGCGGTCTCTCATCCGATCCTGCTCAGGACGATCTGGCACCCGGGGATCTATGACCCCCGCGCCGGCTACGACATGGCCATCCGCCATCCGTCTCTGCCGAGCCTCGATCACATCCTGGGCACCGATGCCTTTGGCAAAGACACGTTCAGCATGCTCTTAGCCGGGACCCGACCGGCGTTGATCACAGGACTACTAGCCGGGGTGACGACCGCAGTCGTGGCGTTGTCGGTAGCGGCTTTCTCTTCAGCGTTTCGACCGGCGGACCGGCTGCTCGGCCTGCTGGTCGACGCTGCCCTCTACTTGCCGGTGCCGGTGGTGATGTTGATCCTGGGTGCCGACCCGCAGGCCGATCGACTCACTCCCGAAGTGTTCGGACTTCTCTTCGGTCTTCTCACCGGTTTGTCGAGTGGCGCCCTCGTCCTTCGGGCGCAGGCTCTGCCCATCATGACCTCGGGCTTCGTCGATGCCTCCAGAGTGGCAGGAGCGAGCAATCGTCAGGTCATCACCCGCCATCTCATTCCGGCCCTGGTCCCAGTGGCCGGGGCTTATGTCGTCCTCGGCGCCGCCGGGGCCATCGTCACACAAGGGTTCCTTTCGTGGCTTTCCTATACCGCCACCTACACCGACTGGGGAACGCTGGTCTATTGGGCGATCGTCACTCGTGACTTCACCGGCCAACTTCTTTGGCACGTGCTGATCGCATCGGGCGTCGCTCTGACTCTGTTGACCCTCGGATTCCATCTTCTTTCGATCGGTTTTAGAAGGGCCGCGGCTCGCCCCTGGAGTTCATTGCCTCCCACCTACGCCGAGCCTGTTGCACCCGAGCCAATCGCCCAGGAGATCGCCGTCACCCCGTGAAGATGACGGGCACTGGGGTCTGACCACCCAGACTTTCGCCGGCGGTCTCCAATGGAACATCATCGTTGATGGCGGTCTTGCCATCTCTCAGTGACGCTGGGCTTCTTCCTGTTGGCCAGCGGCCTACATCGGGCGGCCGAGACTCCACCGGTGTCGTTACGCGAATAGCGAACCTTTTCGATCACCACTTGGCGACCATGGCGAGCACGGCCAGCGCCACCAGCACCGTGTCGATCGTGCCCCACATGGCGATGGTGCGATGGGCGGGAGCTGCCGCGGCGGCATTACCG
>JAICND010000055.1 GCA_025929005.1 Acidimicrobiia bacterium | reverse complement strand
CACCCGCGGCGGCCTTGAAAGCCGTCGCCGAAAAGGGTGCGGCTCTTCGGTTGGCAGCCACCAACCCGGTCATCCCGGCGGCCTTTGCCGAACGGGCGATTGCCCCCAGGTTGTGGGGATCAACGATGTGATCGAGCACCATGAGGGCTGGTCGCCCGAAATCTGTTAGCTCCTCAAGACTGGCGAGGGGCAGGAGACGGCAGTCGGCTACCACACCCTGGTGATGTTCGGTCTCGGCCCGGTCCGACAAAGAGTCGACTCGATGGAGGCGGCCGCCGTATTTGGTCACGACCTCAGAGAGATCCTCCACGCCCCGCAGCCTTTGAGCCTCGACCCAGAGATCAATCACCCTGCCAGCGCGCGCCGCCGCCCTGACCGCGTTGAGGCCCTCGACCCTAATGCCGAAACCAGCGGGCGCCATCAGGCGTGTCCTCAACGGTTACCCCCATCTCAGCCAGTTCATCTCTAAGCCGATCGGCCCGGGCGAAATCGCGTTCGGCGCGGGCGCGATCGCGTTCAGCCAGAAGACCGTCAACGATCTCCTCATCGGCGTGCCGCGTTTGCGGATCGGTCTGGATGCCGAGCACAGCCGCCATCTCCCGGGCAGCCGCCACGATCGGTCCCGCTTCGCGGCCTTCATCCAGGAGTCGGTTCGCCTCTGTCACCGCTTCGAAGACGACCGCAAGAGCCTCGGGAGTAGAGAAGTCATTGTCCATGGCCGCTGCAAAGCGACCCAAGATTTCGGGGTCGGAATTGTGCTCGGTCCTCGGGGCCCGCTGCATGAAACGAAACAACCGCTGGTATGCCACTCCAGCTGCTGCCAGGAGATCTTCGCTGAACTCGATTGGCGACCGGTAATGAGCCCTGAGGAAGAAGAGACGGAGAGTCATACCTCCAAACCGATCTATTGCCTCGGTTAGGTCGATCAAACGACCTGTCGACTTTGACATCTTCTCGCCCGCCAGATTGACCATGCCGTTGTGCAGCCAATAACGAGCAAACGGCTGGCCGGTGGCACCCTCCGACTGGGCGATCTCATTCTCATGATGCGGGAAGATCAGATCGGCGCCGCCTCCATGGATGTCGAATGCCTCCCCGAGGTACTGACCTGCCATTGCCGAGCACTCAATGTGCCAGCCGGGTCGGCCGGGTCCCCAAGGTGAGTCCCAGGATGGCTCTCCTGGTTTGGCGGCCTTCCAAAGCGCGAAGTCGAGGGGGTCGTGTTTCAACTCAGATCCTTCGACCCGCGCCCCGGCCCGCAATTCGTCGATCCTGCGTCCCGACAGCTTGCCGTACTGCTCGAACGTCCTGACCGCGAAGTAGACATCTCCGTCCTCGACCGGATACGCCAAACCTCTATCAATGAGACGGTCGATCAGCTTCAACATCTCTGGAACGTGTTCGGTCGCCTTGGGCTCAACATCCGGGTCCAGAACCCCGAGTCTTTGGTAGGCGTTTGCAAAGACCGCCGTCATCCGCGCCGCCCTCTCGGAAACTTGCTCCCCCATCTCGGCTGCCGCAGCGATGATCTTGTCATCGATGTCGGTGATGTTGCGGACGAATTGGACCGCATATCCCCGCCACTCGAGGTAGCGACGGATCATGTCGAAGACCACCGCATAGCGGCCATGGCCGACATGCGGCTCAGACTGAACGGTGGCGCCACACACATAGATCGAGACTTCGCCGGGCCGACGCGGGACGAGTTCAACGACCGCTCGGTGAAGCGTGGAGTGAACCTGCATGAGGCAATCAGATGGTAACGGCAGCGATTGCCAGGACCGCGAGACCTTCGGCGCGGCCGATGAAGCCCATTCCATCGGTTGTGGTGGCTTTGACAGAAACGTCGACGCCCACGACCTCGGCAAGGGATTGGGCGATTGTCTGGCGGTGAGGGGCGATCCACACCTCCTGCGCGATGATCGTCAGATCTGCGTTGACGATCTCCCAACCTGCCGACTGCACCAGGCGCACGACATCCTGGAGGATGATCATGCTGTCCGCCCCCAGCCATTGGGGATCGCCGGGGGGGAAGTGTTGCCCGAGGTCGCCCAATCCGGCCGCTCCCAGCAGCGCATCCGCCAGTGCATGGGCGGCAACGTCTCCGTCAGAGGTCGCCTCGACGCCCCGTGTGTCGTCGACCACCACGCCCCCGAGTTTGAGGGGTGGAGCGCCGCCAAATCGGTGGGCATCAACGCCCAGACCGACCCGGTAGCCGCTCATGCCGGGGGCAGAATTGGTTCGTCTATCCGGGGAAGCGCCTTGTCAAGACGACGCGTGGCCTCCTCTTCGTCTACCTCGAGGCTGAAAGAGAGTTCAGAGATCAGCGTCATTCGAGCCTTGGACAACATTCTCTTGAGAGCGGGCGAGATCCCTTTGGTTTGCTGGGCGAAGGTGAGGTCGCGAACGACCTCTGCCACCTGGTTGATGTCACCCGAGTACATCTTCTCGGTGAGGACCTTGTACCAGCGGCTCCAGTTGGCGCCTGCCTCCTGAGGTTCCTCTCGGAGAGAATTGAGGACATGGCGCGACTGTGTCTTCGAGATCACCGAACGCACCACGCTATCGATCTTGTCCACCGGCACCATCACGGTCAGCGACTCGGTGGCGATGTCGAGCACGAAGTAATCGCGGATCTCTCCGGCGAATTCCCTCTTCAACCGTTTGGCAATCGTGGCAGCGCCATGCTGAGGGTGGACGACCTTGTCTCCAACCCCGTACTTCGACGAAACGGGAGCTCGCTTAACGGGAGCAGGCGAAGCGTCGCGATTGCCATCGACCGCCGGTGAAGGCGTTTTGACTGCGGGTGCTTTGGTGGAGGTTCCCCTCGTAGCAGTTGAAGCCTTTGCGGGCTTGGCGGCTGGTTTGGCCTTGGTCGGCGAAGCTTTCTTGGTGGCTGGCTTGACCGTCTTATCGACGGCTTTGGGAGGGGCCTTGGCGGCTTTGGGGGGCGCCTTCGCAGCTTTGGGCGGCGCCTTCTTAGCGGCCACCTTCGGCGCAGGCTTGGCCGACACCTGCTTGCCGGGGGACTTGGCCTTGGTGGGGGAGGCGGTCTTCTTGGCGGGAGCCTTCTTCTGAGGCGTCGTCGAAGAAGCCTTTGCTTTGGCTGTCGCCTTCCGGGGCAGTTTGACCGGAGTGGCCTTTCTGGCCGCGGCTTTTTTCTTGGGTTGAGTCTTGACGGCCATCGAGGACGGGTCAGTGTACCCGTCAGTCGGGATCGGGCTCCCAGGCCGCCGCCGCAGCCCGCAACCGGTCGAAATGCCGCCGCAGGAGAGCGGCCCGGGTCGAGCCGATTCCCTCAACCTCCTCCAGTTCGGCGGGGGTGGCGGTCAACATGGCCTCAAAGGTTGGGAAGTGGACCAGGATCACGTCCCTCACCGCCTCGGGGATCCGACCCACCTTGGAGAGGACCCGGATCCCGAGAGGTTGAACCGGATCATCCAGATCTGGGAAGCCGATCACCTTTGCAACCATGGCCATGTCGTCGAGGTCGTGATCGTCGATCTGAGCCAGCGCCTCCAGGCTCTCGGACTGCTGCGCCGTGGTCCTGCGCACGTAATCACCCATCGTTGCTGCCAACAGGTTCTCCACGCCCCGCATCAGCTCGGACAGCTGCACACGAATCAGCCTGGCCTCTCCGCCCAGGGTTACCGTCTGATGTTCGATCTGGCGCCCGATCCGTCTCACCAGCTCAGCCTGTTGGATAACTCCAACAACGGCGCGATATGTGGCCAGCCCGATCACTTCGAGGTTGGTAAGGCGCTCGTCAGCTGCATCGAGTCGGCGGCGGACTCTTTCCAGGGTTTGCAGGTCCTGGTTGGCGCGGGCCGCCAGCACGTTGGGCCGACCTAATTCGATCTTGTGACCCTCGTGGAAGAGAGTGGCGAGGTGCCGGCCCTCGCTGATCGCGACTACCGGCTTGCCGGTCTGAACCGCCAACCGTTCCGCCGTGCGATGCCGCGATCCAGTCTCCTCGGTGGGAATGTCAGAGTCAGGGAGGAAGTGCACGTTGGCGGCGAGGATGCGATCCCAGTCGTCATCCATCACGATCCCACCGTCCATCTTGGCAAGTTCCGCCATACGGGGGGCGCTGAAAGCAACGGACTCAAGGCGGAAGCCCCCCGAGGAGATCGCCTCAACCGCGGGGTCGTAGCCGAGCACGAGCAGTGCGCCGCTTCCCTGTTGGATGATCCTTTCGATGGCCTTACGAAGAGGGGTCCCTGGCGCCACCCGGGCGAGCAGGTCTAAGAGACTGGAGTCAGCAGAAGGCACGTTCTCGCCGAGGCTATCACCTCAGACCAAGCCCGAGCAGCGCGGTTGCCAGGTCGCGATTCCCGTCCTTGGACGCCGTAATCAGACGTTTGATACCGACTCTTTCGACCTCTTCCCGGCGTCGGAGGTCAAACGGCACCGGCCGTATCTCCCCCGCCAGACCGACCTCCCCCCAGGCAGCGGTCGATCCGAGCGGCTCACCGGTAATCGATGACGCCAGGGCCACTGCCACCGCTAGATCCGAGGCCGGTTCTTCGATGCGCCATCCACCGACGACGTTGACATAAATGTCGAGGTTGTCGGTCCTCATTTCCGCATGACGATTTAGCACCGCCAGCATCTGGTGGACCCGGCTGGGCTCCACTCCCCGCACCGATCGGCGTGGCTGCGGGAGGGTGCTGATGACTGCCAGGGCCTGTACCTCCACCAGGATCGAGCGGCGGCCTTCGACGGCCGGGAAGACCACGGTGCCAGCGACGTTGTGTTGCCAGCCGGCCAGGAAGACCCGGGACGGGTCTTTAACCTCAGCGAGACCCTCGCCTCGCATATCAAACATGCCGACGACATGGGTGGCCCCGAATCGGTTCTTGAGTGAACGGAGGGCTCGAAGACCATGGTCGGGGTCGCCCTCCAGCGACAACACCACATCGACCATGTGCTCGACGAGTTTGGGCCCGGCGATGAGGCCATCTTTGGTGACGTGACCCACCAGCACGGTGGCCACCTGCTGCTCCTTAGCAAACCGCAATAGCCTCGCCGCCCCCTCGCGTACCTGAGTTGGACCACCGGCCGCGCCCTCGGCAGATGACAGCCGGACGGTCTGGATCGAATCGATGACCAGCAGATCGGGGCGCACGTTCTCGGCGGCAGCAAGGATGAGGTCGAGGTCATCCTCGGCCAAGACCAGCACGTCCTCATGGCGCACGCCCAGACGTTCCGCTCGCATACCGAGCTGCTGAGCCGACTCCTCGGCGGTGCCGATCAACACCTTGCCACCATTGGCAGCCAGAGCTCCCGCCACCTGCAACAGCAGCGTCGACTTGCCTACCCCGGGCTCGCCTCCGATGAGAATCGTCGAACCCGCCACCAGCCCTCCGCCGAGAACCCTGTCGAGCTCACCGATACCGGTCAGCCTGCGCAGGTCGATCCCGTCGCCGATCTTGGTCAGGGCCACTGGTTCGGGGGTAAGACCACCGGGGCGATCGCGGGTTTCAACCAATGCCTCCTCGATCCGGCATTGCGGACAAAACCCCATCCACTTGACCGACCGGTAGCCACAGGAGGAGCAGCGATAACTCACATCGTCAATGTATTGACTGCCAGGGACGAAAACAGCTGCATCAAGTTGCGCGCGTCAGCATTAACGCCGACGCCAAGAGCGGAAATACCAGAGCACGATCAACATGACCAGCAACAGCGCCATGGCCACCGACCCCAAAGTCCACTGCTCGGCGGCCTTGATCGCCGCATAGTTCATCGTCGTGGCACAATAACGGCCCGGATGGCACGACATGTTTGCACTAATTGCGGGGCCACCGTGGTCGACGAGGAGTTCTGCCCTACCTGTGGGAGTTGGATCGACCCTTTGACCACCGAGCGCGGTCGCAACAGCGACGAATTTGAGGAGTTCGATCTAGAAGATCGACCCGTCCCGACGATTACTAGGACGGGCGAACCCTTGATCTGCCCTTCATGTGGTGCCACTAACCCACCCAACAATCGTCATTGCGAGGAATGCGGAGCCCGCCTGCGCCAGGGACCCCTCCCGGCTGCGCCGCGGCCGGCGGTTCAAGCCACCGCCGGGGTGCGGGCGGTTGTCGCCCTCTCCGGTCTTCTCGGGGTGGTGATCCTGGCCGCCCTCCTCATCAATCTCTTCAGCGATGACAGTGGAGGATCCACGACTACCTTGACCGGCGACACCACCTCGACCACAGGAGTGGTCGAAGTGCCGGGAGTGATCGAAATCATCCAGGCAACCTGTACACCGCCAGGGTTGGAGGGTGCTTTCGGGTGTAGCAATCTCATCGACGAGACCGACGATGAGTTTCAAATCAACTGGAACGAATTGCCCGCCAATTCCAAAACCGTAGAGATCTATCTCGAGTTCGCCGAGCCGATGGTCGTGCAGCGGATCGACTGGACCAACATCGCCGATCCGGATCGCTTCCGCCGGAACTATCGGGCCAAGGGTCTCAGGATTGAAGCCGAAGGGAACCCGGTTCCTTTTCCTTTCGAACTCCAGGATGAGCCGGGACCAGTGCCACAGCAAGTTGGCTTCGCGACGATCCGGTCGAACTGGGTCAAGATCATCATCACCAGCGAATACGCGGCCGAGGTCGTGAACGATTTCGAACCCTTCGACGAACTGGCCATTACTGAGATCACCATCATCGGTTACCGGTTCGTAGACACCGCCGCACCCGACCAGACGACCACTACCCCGCCGTCGGGCTGATTTCCATCTCCAGGGTTTTCACACCCCGGAACACCAGGGACGGCACCCTTTCCAGCTCCTCGGGAATGGTGAAGTCCTGCACACGACGGGCGAACTCGACCAGAGCGACTTCCATCTCGATCTTGGCCAGTGGAGCACCGACGCAGTGGTGGATACCCCCGCCAAAAGACACATAGGGGTTGTCGCGGCGGGAAAGGTCAAGCGAGACCGGATCCGCAAACGCGCGCTCGTCCCTGTTGGCCGAGCCAAACAAGAGACCCACCTTGGTGCCTCGCCGCAACGTGACGCCGTTGGAACCCTCTCCCCAGGTGAGATTGTCGAGCACCCAGCGTTCGAACATCTGCAGGGGCGAGTCGTATCGAAGTAGTTCGTCCACCGCTCCGGCGGCGGCCTCGGGGTGATCCCTCAGCCACCCCAGCTGCTGGGGATTGCCGGCCAGGGCGAGCAGGCTATTGCCGATGGCGTGGACTGTTGCCTCGTGTCCGGCATTCAGCACCAGTATGCAGGTGGCCACCAGCTCCTCCTGAGTGAGACGATCACCCTCAAAGCGGGCGGCGATCAAGGCGTCGATCAATTCGTCGCCGGGGTGCTCACGACGGAACGAGAAGTGCCCGGCGAGATAGTCGGCGAACTCGGTGACGGCCTGTTCGGCCGCAACAGCCTCAGCCGGCGTGCACTGCTTGTCGAAAACCCTCACGATGGCATGCGACCAGGCGACCAGTCTGGTGTGGTCTTCGGAGGGGACTGCCAGCATCGAGCCGATCATGGCCAGCGGGATGGGGGTGGCGTAGTCAGCGATCGCCTCCATCCGGCCCGACTCAAGCGCGACATTCATGAGATTGCTTGCCAGCACTTCGATTTGTGGTCGGTAGCTTTCCGCCGAGCGTCTCGTGAAGGCTCCCTGCACCAGCCGTCTGATACGAGTGTGCTGGGGAGGCTCCAGATCAATGAAGGATCCCCTGATCAGCCGGGTCCAGTTGTGCAAATGCGGTGGATGGGTGCGATCGAAGAGGTCGCGGTCGATCTCCTCGGGGGGAACCGCCT
>JAICND010000126.1 GCA_025929005.1 Acidimicrobiia bacterium | reverse complement strand
CGTCCTGCCGGAGGGGATGAGCAAAGAGCGATTCGAGTGGCTCGAGCGCTGGATCGACTCTCCCGAAGACGTCATCCGCACCTTTGGGACCGAATCCAATGTCAAGGAGATCTACGACGCCTGCAAAGAACTTGCCAAAGACCCGACCAACGTTGTCCTCAACCAGTTCGCCGAATTCGGAAACCACCTCGCTCATTACCGCATCACCGGTCCGGCCATGGAAGCGATCTTCGCCGCAACGGGTGGCACCAGGTTGGCTGCCTTCGTCGCCGCCTCCGGGTCGGCTGGCACCCTCGCCGCCGGTGACTATCTGAAGGAACGGCACGGCAGCCTGATCGTCCCTGTCGAGGCCCTCGAGTGTCCGACCATGCTCTACAACGGCTACGGGGAACACAACATCCAGGGCATCGGCGACAAACACATCCCCCTCATCCACAACGCCATGAACTCCGATGATGTCGTCGCCATCACCGACCGGGCCACCGACACCCTGCTGCTGGAGTTCAACACGCCAGCGGGGCAGGACCATCTCCAATCAAGGGGCATCGACCCGAGAGTCGTGACGGGACTACGCGACCTCGGTCTTTCATCTATCGCCAACCTCCTGGCCGCGATCCAGGTGGCCCGCCACCACCACTTGGGGTCGGGCGACGTGGTGGTCACCGTGGCGACGGACGGCGCCGAAATGTACGGGTCCGAGGTCAAACGCATCACCACCCGCGACCACACCGGAGGCTTTGGCCGTGAACAGGCAGACCGGGCCTATCGGGAGTTCCTGACCGAAGGCAATACAGGCGAACTTCTCGAGTTGGGCGAACCAGGTCGACGCCGCATTTTCAACCTCGGCTATTACACCTGGGTCGAACAGCAAGGAGTCGAGTTCAAGGACTTCGAAGCTCGGAAATCGCAGGACTTCTGGAAGAGGCTGCGTCCGTATCTCGACTTGTGGGACGCCATGATTACCGACTTCAACGAGCGAACCGATCTCGGTGGCGGCTGACACCGGGTCCCCGCACCCGTTCGTTAGGTATAGGTGGCTGCTCGACTCCTACCGGAAGGCGATCAGCCGCGGTTGGACTGACGGCGACTTCGTCGCACTTGTATTGCGCTTGGACGAGGCCGTCTCTGGCGTCGAAGGCCATGGGTTCTACATCACGCCCCTCTCCCGCCAAAGCGGTCTAGCGGCTGGTCTTGAACTCGATTCGACCTATCTGTGGGTCAAGGATGAGACCGGCAACGTGGCCGGATCGCACAAAGCCCGGCACCTGTTCGGAGTCCTCCTCCATCTCGCCGTCGATGAGGAAGACGGTCGCAACGAGTTGGGGATCGCCTCATGCGGCAACGCCGCCTTGGCGGCGGCGGTAGTAGCGCGAGCCGTGGAGCGGCCGCTGCGAGTGTTCATCCCGACCTGGGCGGACCCACAGGTCGTCGAGCGTCTCGAAGCGCTTGGTGCCCATGTCGAAGTCTCCGAACGCAACCCTAAAGAGAAGGGGGATCCCACCTTCCTGCGGTTTCAGGAGTCCGTGGCCAGAGGACTCACTCCATTCTCGGTGCAGGGCCCCATCACGGCCACCACCCTCGATGGTGGCCGCACCATTGGTTGGGAGCTAGCTGAACAGCTCGCCCTGGCAAGGGTGAGCGGTCCTCTGCGGCTCTTCGTACAGGTGGGCGGCGGAGCTCTGGCGGCGTCGGTCTGGTCGGGTTTGGCTGGCGGAATCCGTGAGCAGTGGCTGAGCGTGGATCCGATCCTTCACACCGTGCAGACCGAGGCGGTGGCGCCTCTCAATCGAGCCTGGCGCCGTCTGCTGGCTCTGGAAGGTGAAGCCATGGAGGCGGCCCGCATGACGCCCGACCTGTACATGTGGCCGTGGGAGGAGGTCGGGACCTCGGCAGCCAGCGGCATCCTCGATGACGTGACCTACGACTGGTTGCCGGTCATGGAAGCCATGCTCGACTCGGGCGGGCGAGCCCAGGTGGTTTCCGAGGAGATGATCCTGCGGGCCAACGAGTTGGGGCGATCGGCGACCGGCATCGACGTCGATCACACGGGCACAGCCGGGTTGGCCGGTCTCCTCGACTCGGAGGTGGCGTCGTCCATAAGCCGGCACGAACACGTTGTCGTTCTGTTTACGGGTCGGAGGCGAGCGTGACCCGCCTGTTTCTAAGCTCTCCGATCGATGACCACCATCCGTGCAGCTTTGGTCCAGTCGGAATGGACCGGTGATTCCGAGTCGATGTTGGAGAAGAACATCGGATACGCACGCCAGGCCGCTTCGGCGGGTGCTCAGGTTCTCTGCTTCCAGGAGATCTTCACCACTCCGTATTTCTGCTCGGTCCAGGATCCGGCGTTTTACGACACCGCCGAGGCGATCCCCGACGGACCCACCATCAAACGGATGGTGGAACTGGCCAGGGAGACGGAGATGGTCGTCATTGCGCCGATCTACGAGAAGGTCGACGAAGGGACCTTCTACAACACCGCGGCCGTGATCGATGCCGATGGCGAATTCCTCGGCATCTATCGAAAGACCCACATCCCACAGGTCAAAGGGTTCTGGGAGAAGTTCTATTTCCGACCCGGCAATCTGGGTTATCCCGTCTTTGACACCGCCGTAGGCCGCATCGGCGTCTACATCTGTTACGACCGCCACTTCCCCGAGGGTTGGCGGGTTCTCGGGTTGAAAGGCGCCAAGGTCGTGTTTAACCCATCGGCGACAACCCGGGGACACTCCAAATACCTTTGGCAGTTGGAGCAACCTGCCGCAGCCGTTGCCAACGAGTACTTCGTCGGCGCCATCAATCGGGTTGGCCAGGAAGACCTCGAGAACACCGACTACTACGGCTCGTCCTACTTCTGCTCTCCTCGTGGGCAACTAATAGGAGAAGCTGCCTCTGATACCGCTGACGAGGTCGTGGTCAGAGACCTCGAGATGGATCTGATTGAAGAAGTGAGGCGGCAATGGGCGTTTTTCCGTGACCGGCGCCCCGAGATCTACGGTGAGGTCTCAGAGCCTTGAGCAGACGCTTTCCTTTCCTTCACGTTGATCTCCCCGAGTGGATCGACATCCTCTGTCCGAGCGGTGCGGTGTATCCCGATTTCACGGTGCGTATGAATCTCGTCATTGAACTGGCGCGTCGCAACGTGGCAGCAGGCACCGGTGGGCCGTTCGGCGCGGGCGTGTTCGACCCTGCCTCAGGCGAGATGGTGGCTGCCGGCGTCAACCTGGTGGTGCCCGGCCGGGCCGCCATCCTTCATGCCGAAACGATCGCCCTGGCGTTGGCGGGCCAGGTCCGAGGTACCTTCGATCTCACCGGCCTTGAATTGGTGTCGTCCGTGGAGCCGTGTGCCATGTGCCTGGGGGCGGTGCCGTGGTCGGGGGTGAGCCGTCTGGTCTGTGGAGCTCGTCACGAAGACGCCTGTGCAATCGGCTTCGACGAAGGCGACAAACCCGACGAGTGGCAACTAAGCCTGGCCAATCGCGGTATCGAAGTAGTTCTAGACGTGCGGCGCACCGAAGCCATCGCGGTCCTGGCCGCCTATGTCGAAGCGGGCGGGGTCGTGTACAACGGCCGCGGGCGGGAGCAGTGAAGCTCCACGAGGTCCAATCGCATCGGCTTACCCTCGAGCGATATCTGGCACCGGCGACCCTCGATGACGCGCTCCGATTGCTGGCCGAGCTTGGTCCCCGGGCCCGTCTCATCGCCGGCGGATCCGATCTACTGCTCGAACTGATTCGCGGGCAACGTCCCGCCGTTGACACCCTGATCGATCTCACCCGGGTTCCAGGTCTCGATCTGATCACCGACAAAGGTGACCATCTACTGCTTGGCGCCACCGTCACCCACAACCAGGTGGTCACATCCGCCACCCTGGTGACACACGCCCTCCCTCTCGCCCAGGCCTGTTGGGAGATCGCCTCACCCCAGCTTCGCAATCGCGCGACAGTCGTCGGCAACGTCGTTACTGCCTCGCCAGCGAACGACAGCATTACCGCCCTCCGTGCTCTGGGAACCGAGGTCGAAGTCAGGTCGATCAGAGGCAGCCGGACCATTGATCTTGGCGACTTTCACTCCGGTGTCCGCAAGGTCGCCCTATCGGAGACCGAGATGGTGACCGGGCTGCGGGTTCGCAAGATGAAGCCCACCGAGCGCGGGATCTTTGTCAAGCTTGGTCTCCGGCGGGCCCAGGCGATTTCGGTGGTCCACCTGGCCTGTGTCATCGACTTCGAAGGAGACCGGGTCCGATCGGCCCGCCTCGCCCTCGGCAGCGTTGCTCCGACCATTGTCGAAGCTCCCGAGGCCCAGTCGTTTCTGGTCGACCAGCCTCTGACCGATTCGGTGAACCGGGAGGCAGCCCGGATCGTTGCCGCCAACATCCAGCCGATCGACGACTTGCGGGGAACAGCGACCTATCGCCTCGATGCCGTGGAGGTGATGGTGCGGAGAGCCTTGGAGGCTTTGGCGACAGGGGACGAGCGACGACATTGGCCCAAGAGTCCTGTGACTCTCGGGGTCGGTCAGCGGAATCCGGGTTTCACCTTCTCCGACCTGAGGACCGAGGACACCATCGGTGCCACTGTCAATGGAAGCCCGATGGCTGCCGCCGGGGCCAGCGGGCTCACCCTGCTCGACTGGCTCCGTGATCGATTGGGCTTGACCGGTACTAAGGAAGGTTGCGCCGAAGGTGAATGTGGGGCGTGCACCGTCTACCTGGACGGCGTGGCCGTCATGTCGTGCCTCGTCCCGGCCGGGCGCGCCGACGGTGCCACGATCACAACGATCGAGGGACTCGCCCGGAACGACACCCTCCATCCATTGCAGCAGGCTTTCGTGGACCTGGGAGCCGTCCAGTGCGGCTTTTGCATCCCGGGGTTCCTGATGTCGGGGGCAAAGCTGCTCGAGGAGCGGCCGCAGCCGGACGCATCTGAGATCCTGACGGCGATGTCAGGCAATCTCTGTCGCTGTACCGGGTACTACAAGATCATTGAGTCGGTCCATCAGGCAGGCTCACGATGAGTATCGGCCAGGCGCAACGCCGCTTCGACGCCCGCGGCAAGACGACCGGAGAGACCTTGTATCCCGCCGACCTGCGTCCTGCTGACCCTCTTTACGCCAAGGTCGTGTTCACTGATCAACCTCATGCCCGTCTGCTCCGTCTCGACGTGAGTACCGCGCGAGAGATGCCCGGGGTAGTTGAAATCTTCACCTCGGCGGATGTGCCGGTGAACGAATATGGACTGGTCTTCGCCGATCAGCCCGTCTTCATCGGAGTCGATCACACGGGCCGCTCCAAAGTGCCCTGCGACATCTCCCGATGGGAAGCCGATCACCTAGCCCTGGTTGTCGCCGGAACCCTGGCGGAAGCGTTGCGGGCCGCGGCGGCGATCGAGGCGGAGTGGGAGCAGCTTCCCGTCCTCGCCGACGTTGACACGGCTCTCTCCAGCGAGGTAATGCTCCACCCTGAGAACGGCCTTGAGACCAATGCTT
>JAICND010000273.1 GCA_025929005.1 Acidimicrobiia bacterium | reverse complement strand
CAGGTTGCGGAGGGTGGGCGCCGAGTTCGTCGTCGTGTCTTTGCATTGGGGAGCGGAGTACAACACCAACCCGATTGCGTATCAGGCCGATCTGGCTGACCGGTTAGCTGGCTCCGACGACATTGATCTGATCGTCGGTCACCATGCCCACGTCGTGCAGCCGCTGGCATGGATCGCTGACAAACCAGTGGCTTTCGGGTTGGGAAATTTCCTTTCCAATCAAACCGACGCCAAGACCCAGGACGGCTTGATGCTGATGGTGAGGGTGGTGAAACTGGAAGGTTCCTGGGAGTTGGATGAGGTCGTGGCGGTCCCCACCTGGGTTGATCGTCGCCAGGGTCACGTGATTCGGTCGGCTCTCGGCTCGTCTTCGCCCTTGCTGACGGCGTCGGCCGAACGGACGGCAGGCACAGTTGGAATCCTGGGCGCCACCCTTGAACTCATGTCCGTGGAGCAGGCGCGAGGCTGGGCAGTAGCTCCCGAAGTGGCGGCTCGGCTCGACTCGGTCTGCGCCCGGGGTGGCTGTTAGCGGTCAGGCCGAGGTATCGAGAAGCGATTGCAGATGCGCCCTAAACACTTCGCGCAACTCGGGTGGGTCGAGGATCGTAAACCGACACGGCAGACCGGATAAGTAACGAGCGATCCACGGAAGGTCGTCGGCACCGATCCTCAACAATGTGCCGCGCCCTGATGGGGAGACCACACCGACCGTGGGCGACACTACCCGCACCGCATCGGCGAGTTTTATCTTGAGGAAAACCTTCGCCTGCCAGCGGTAGGAAGAGACCGCCAGTCCCTCAGACACCAACGAAGCCGCATTGGGGGGGTCAACATGCTCGAAGCGAAGCCCGGTGAGGACCGGGCGGCGAATACGGTCGACCCGAAACGTCCGCCAGGCGTCACGATCTCGATCCCGGGCCACCAGATACCAGCGTCGTGAAGCGAAGACGAGTTGGAGCGGTTCTACGTGCCGCTCGGAGCTCCTCCCCGCCGAGTCGACATAGTCGAATCGCAGACGCTCGGTCCGGCGGCAGGCCTGAGCGGCGATCACCAGCAAGTCCGTGTCGAGGGGAGCACCGGGGCTTTCCGAGGGCCGCAGTCTCACTGTGGCTGCATCGATCGCACTAAGACGGTCGCGCAACCTGGCCGGGAGCACTTGTTCGATCTTGGCGAGGGCCGCGATAGCGGCGTCTTCGAAGCCGGCCAGGCCTCCGCCAGCAGCGACTCGAAGACCGAGCGCCACCGCGATAGCCTCATCGTCGTCAAGGAGCAGAGGCGGGAGGGCCCCTCCAGGGGCGAGTTGGTATCCGCCGGCAGGACCCGAAAGAGCTTCTACCGGATATCCGAGGGCTCGCAGCCGGCTTACGTCGCGACGCAAAGTGCGAGAGGTGACCCCCAACCTCGAAGCAAGCTCGGGTCCGGTCCAATTGGGGCGTGCCTGGAGTAGAGACAACAGTCGCAACATGCGGGCTGGCGGGTCCACCGGGTTCAGGATACGCCAAAATCACGGACGGGATCTGTCCGCAATCTTCGATAGTTTCATCCGTGTAATCCGTCGATCGGAGGCATCGTGTCCCTCAACCCTGACTACATGTTTCGGATGGCGAAGTTGATCCAGCAGGAGCGGCGCCAGGAGGCCGACGGGATTCGGCGCTGGCTGGGCGTGCGTCGGCCATCCCTTGAACTGCCTCCCACCAGTTCGTCGGGGATCGCCATCGAGCCTGAGTTCGAGAGCAGACAGAAGGCCAGCTAGATCCTGGTGAGCCAGGCCGCAATGGCAGCGCCGATTTCTTTGCCTGAGTCTTCCTGCAAGAAGTGGTGCCCGGGCACGGTGACCGTTTCCTGGTTGGGCCAACCGACAGTTGTCCGGGCAATACCCGGGCTGAAGAAGCCAGGCTCGGCATTCACAAATAGCCTGGGAATCGGGCTCGACGTGAGCCAGCGGTTATAAGCGGTCACAATCTCATGAACGTCTTCGGGATGGCCGTCGAAGGGGATCTCGCGGGGCCACGAGAGAGTAGGGCGGCGCGACTCTCCCGGCTCGCGAAACGGTCGGCGGTACTCGTCATGGACCTCGGGAGCAAGCGGCTGCAGCACTGACGCCGGCAGAACCCGCTCTACGAAGTAGTTCTTCTGCAACACCAGTTCCTCACCGGCCTCCGAGCGAAATCCTCGAAAAATTGAACGCGCCTGTTCTGGCCAGGCATCCCAACTCACCGGGCCGACCATGGCCTCCATGTAGGCGATGCCCTTGACGCTGTCTGGGTGTCGACAAGCCCAGTCAAAACCGAGGGCGGAACCCCAATCGTGGATTACGAGCGTCACCGCATCGGTAACGCCGAGGTCATCGAAGAGCGCATCGAGGTATTGGCGGTGCTCGACAAAGCGGTACCTTCCCGGTCCGCTCTCCGCCAGCTTGTCGGAGTCGCCCATCCCGATTAGATCGGGAGCGATACATCTCCCCAGGTTTGCGAGCTCCGGAATCACCTTCCGCCAGAGAAACGACGAGGTCGGATTGCCGTGGAGTAAGACGATCGGATCTCCTTCACCGGTCTCGACATACGCCATTCGATGTCCCAGCACGGTGGCGAACCGTTTTTCGATCAAACAACCGGCTCCTGCGCCCCGGCGAGCCGGCCTGCCAGCACTCTGAGAATGGCCAGGCCCAGACCCGGTTGGGTCTCGACCAATTCCTCGAACTCGCGGCGGCCAATGGCGAGTCCGGTCACCTCGGTCACGGCGTGGACCCGGGCCGTGCGATGCCGATCGGTGAGGAGCGAGAGCTCCCCAAAGAATTCCCCGGGTCCGAGCTCCACCTTGCGACTGCCATCGAGGTCGACCTCAACCGTGCCGGCCTCGATCAGAAACATTCCCGAACCCGGGTGCCCTCGCTCCACCAGGACATGACCGGGTCTAACTGTGAAGGGGGTCGCCAACGAGGTGACGGCCGAGAGGGTCTCATCCGTGAGGTCGGCGAGCAGAGGTATACGCCGCAATTGGTCAGGATCGAAACTCGTCATCTGGCGCCACCTTATAGGATCGAGCCGGGATGCCTGCTGCTCAACCCGCCTGTCTCCTCATCGCCGACATCTCTGGCTACACGAAGTACCTCACCGGGGTCGAACTCGATCACGCTGATGACATCATCGCCGACCTGATTGGCACCGTGGTCAAGGGTCTCCAGCCCCAGTTCAGTCTGGCTGGATTGGAAGGGGACGCAGTATTCGTTTTCTCGCCAACCGATCAGCTGGACGGGTCGGTGCTGCTCGATCTAGTCGAGTCCACCTACTTCAATTTCAAGCGTCGGCTCGAGTCGATCTTTCGAGCGAGCTACTGCGAGTGCAACGCTTGCCAGCTCTT
>JAICND010000520.1 GCA_025929005.1 Acidimicrobiia bacterium | reverse complement strand
GCACCGCCACTTCTTCGATGACGTCATCCCCGACTTTGGGCGCCGAATGGCGCGGCCCCGCGTAAGAGATCGCCCCGCCATCGATCACCACCGATCCGGCTTCGACCGGATCACCCTTACCGGGGATAAGGAGGTCAGTCTGGATGCGAATGGTCATCGCTTCAGGCTGCTTGTGAGCTCACCGGCTCAGGGGTTACTTTGACGCTCGTGCCCCGCTTGGCGTAGAGGATCGCCGCCCCGAGGACGACCAGTGCCACCAGAGCGACGGTGAGTCGGGCGCCGGTGTTGTTACGAAGACCGATCACCGCCGGCAGGACCAGCAACGACACGAGGTTCATCACCTTGATGAGTGGGTTCAAGGCCGGCCCGGCCGTGTCCTTGAAGGGGTCACCCACCGTGTCGCCGATGACGGCAGCCTTGTGCGCATCAGAACCCTTCCCCCCGTAATGACCCTCCTCGATGTATTTCTTGGCGTTGTCCCAGGCACCACCCGAGTTGGAAAGGAAGTTGGCCATGAGCTGTCCGGTCAGGATCACCGCAGCGAGAAAGCCGCCAAGGGCGAGGTAGCCAAGCCCGAAGCCAACGATCACTGGAGTCAACACCGCCAACAGCGCCGGAGTTGCCAGCTCTCGCAAGGAGGCGGCTGTGCAGATGTCGATGACAGGGCCGTAGTCGGGTCGCTTCTCGCCCCGCATGATCTTGCCGTCGGCGAACTGGCGACGGACCTCTTCCACCACCACACCGGCAGTCTTGCCAACGGCGCGGATGGCCAGAGCGGAGAACATGAACGCCACCGAGCCCCCTATCAGCAGGCCGATGAACGTCAAGGGGTCGGCGACGTTGATCGACGTGGCCGGATCGGTGAACAGTTCGGACCCACTCAACTACAGGCCGAGTTCGCTTGCGATGGTCTCGATAAACGACGCGAAGAGAGCGACTGCGGCGATCACCGCTGATCCAATCGCGAATCCCTTGGTGACTGCTTTGGTGGTGTTTCCCACCGCGTCGAGGCTCACCATCACCTTTTGGGCCTCACCTCCGAATTCGCCTGACATCTCGGCGATGCCGGCAGCGTTGTCGGCTACCGGCCCGAAGGTGTCCTCGGACACAACGACGCCGGTTGTGGCCAACATGCCCATCCCGCAGAGGGCGACAAGATAAAGGGAGAATTGAAGATTGCCCCCGCCCAGCAGGACCGCCACTCCGATGGCACCGGCGATCGCAACAATCGCCCAAACCGACGATTCCAATCCAGCGGAGACGCCGGAAAGGACGGTGGTGGCGGGACCGGTTCGAGTGCTGGCGGCGATCTCTTGCACGGGCTTGGCCTCGGTCGAAGTGAAGTACTCGGTCAAACGCGAAACTAGTTGGGCCAGAATGAGGCCGACCACAACGGCGGCAAACACCTTCCACCCTTCGTTGCCGTGCTCGTTACCGACGTAGAACATGGCGACGAGGAAGGTCCCGATCACCGTGAGAATCCCGGCAGTCAGAAAGCCGCGATTGATCGGGGCGAGAGCGGATCGATCCTTCGGCGTAGCCCGCACCATGAAGACGCCCGCGATCGAGGCCAGCACTCCAATGGCCCGGGCGATGACCGGGAAGATCAACCCGAGGACCGGGTTGGCTCCGATAGAGGCAAAGG
>JAICND010000409.1 GCA_025929005.1 Acidimicrobiia bacterium | reverse complement strand
CAGGCGAGCAGTGCACCAAGGAGTGCGGCGATCAACATTGCCCCGAGGACCCCGAACATGGTCCCGAACGCGCTGGAGAGGACGACTGCGACGAATGCAGCCGTCAGCAGCTGGCCCTCGATACCGATGTTGATGACCCCGCTTCGCTCACAGGTCAGACCGGTCAACGCCCCCAATGTGATCACCACCGAGGAGATCACTGTGGAGCGGAGCATGCCCACCATGCTGAACGAGGCGTCGGCTGCGGCCCAGGTTAGGAAGGCGAGAACGAAGGCGAGGAACCCGAGACCCAACGCCGTGTTGGTAAAACTGAGACGTCGTCCCTGGAGACGATCGAGACCGAGGGTGAAGATGATCACCGCCATCAGCCCCGAGAAGAACCTCGAATTGAGGGTGATCGAGATGTCCTGATTGACATCGGTTGGAAGACTCAGATTGAACGTGGACTGTGCGTCCGCCGGAACGCCGATGGCGAATACACCGAGAACGACAGCCGCAAGGACGAGCAGGATCACTCCGATGATGCGAGACCGACGAACATCGGCGCTCGTCTTCACCACCACTGGTTCCACGACGGCCTCCGCAGGCATCACGTCTGTCATGCGCCCCATCCCGAAGTGACCTGGTACGACTCGGTGGTCTCACCTTTGATCCGCCAGATCGCCCTGATCAGACCGGGCGCAGCCACGAAGATGACGATGAGCGCCTGGAGGACAACCACGAGGTCGATCGGCACCTGAGCTGCGCCCTGCATCTCACGGCCACCGGCGGACAGAGCCCCGAAGAGCAGCGCTGCCCACATGACCCCGATCGGATTGGAGCGACCCAACAACGCCACGGTTATGGCGTCGAATCCGACGAAACCAGCCAGCGCAGGCGAGGCTTTGTAAGGGTCGAGTGCCATCACCTGGTTGGCGCCGGACATCCCCGCCAGGCCACCCGCGATTGACATAGCCAATGTGATCACCAAGGCGACGTTCATGCCGGCGTACCGGCCAGCATGCGGATTGGCGCCCACTGCCCTGAACTCGAACCCGATCGATGACTTGTAGAGGAGCCAGTGGACCCCGTAGACGGCGGAGAGAGCGATGAGAAAGCCGATCGTCACGCGGTAGCTGGACCCGAAGAGCTTGGGAAGCCGGGCCGTCTCGGCCAAAGCCGCCGAGACCGGGTTGTTGCGCCCGGGATCCTGCAGTCCGGGAGTGGTGAGGATCCACTGAATGAAAAACAGCGCGATGAAGTTGAACATGATCGTTGTGATCACCTCGTGTGCACCGGTACGCGCTTTGAGGAGACCGGGGATTCCCCCCCAGATCAGACCGCCGACGATCCCGGCGAGCAACGTCAGCGGGACATGGATGAAGCCCGGCGCCGACACATACAAGCCCACATAGGTGGCGACCAACGCACCCATGATCATCTGACCCTGAGCTCCGATGTTGAACAGACCCGCCTGGAACCCGAGCGCTATGCCAAGTGCCGCCATGAGCAGGGGCGTTGCGGCGAAGAGTGTCTCTGAGATCGCATACACCGAACCGATCGAACCCCGGAACACAGCCCGGTAGGAGGCCCAGACCTCACTCGCCATGTTGCTGAGCGCCGTCCCAGGGTCGGAGAAGAGGATGCCCAAACTGTCGGTGTCGGATAGGGCGATGATGATTCCGCCGATGATCAACGCCGTGATCACCGCCAGTGTCGGTAACAGCAGGGCCTTGCCCACCGATGTCCCCACGCCGGTGGCGCGGTCTACCCAAGATTCGACGACGGGTGGCGGGGTTTCTGGCTCCCTGCCTTCGGATCCGAGATCTGTCATACGCCCGACCCCAGCATGGCGAGACCGATATCCGTCACATCGGCGTCAGGCGTGAATTCGCCGGCGACTTTGCCGTGGAAGAGCACGATGATCCGGTCGGAGAGGGCGAGAACTTCGTCGAGCTCCGAGGAGACAACGAGCACGGCGGCGCCGGCATCTCGCTTGGCGACGATCTGCGTGTGGATGTACTCGATCGATCCGACATCGATTCCCCGGGTGGGTTGAGAGGCGATCACCAGTTTCACTTTTCGGTCGAATTCGCGGGCCACGATCACCTTCTGCTGGTTACCGCCCGAGAGTGTCGACACCGGGACTTGGACACCGGGGGTGCGCACGTCGTATTGCTTGACGAGACGTCTGGCGCCTTCGTAAGTGGCGTCCCAGTCCATGCGGACACCATTGGAGAAAGGTCTCTCGTAGTAGGAGTCGAGGATCATGTTCTCGGCGACTGTGAAGTCGAGGACGAGGCCGCTCTCCTGGCGGTCCTCGGGGATGTGGGAAACCTCGCTCTCGTGTAGCTGCCGGGGATTGAAGTCGGTCACGTCAGCGCCGTTCAGCCTCACCGTGCCCGACACGATGGGACGAAGCCCTACCACGCCCTCGATCAATTCGGTCTGGCCGTTGCCCTGGACGCCGGCGATGCCGACGATCTCCCCTGCCCTGACCT
>JAICND010000110.1 GCA_025929005.1 Acidimicrobiia bacterium | reverse complement strand
GTGGGCTATTGGCCACGCCTCGGCCGAAGAATGTGACACGCTCGGCATGTCCGAGGCGCAGCGCCTGGCAGCTCGGAGAGCGCTCGAGCAACTGGGCATCCGACCTGACAAGGTTCTGGTGGACGGCAACTGGGACTTCGTTGGTGGTGCCCGCAAACTCGTCCGAGGAGACCGAACCTGTCTATCGATCGCCACCGCATCCGTACTGGCCAAGGTCACCCGGGATCGAATTATGCGAGGGCTTTCCGAACACTTTCCCTTCTACAACTTTGATGCCAACAAGGGATATCCCTGTCCGATCCATAAGGCGTCCTTGCAAGCCTGGGGGCCGAGTGTGATCCACCGTCGTTCCTGGATTTTCATGGAGGGCCTGGTCTGGAACGGTCTGGAGCGGTTTGACCGAGACCCCCAGCTTTCGCTTTTCTGATTTAGAGCCGTACAAACCGGTACTCGAAGGGACCCATCATGAGTCCGTCCCAGACTTCCTCAGCGATGAGATCGAGGTACTCGCCGACGGGAAACGCATCGCGCACTATCAACGCTGATTGGGCGGTCAGGTTCGCTGCCAACATCGAGGGGCCTCTTCGAAAAGCCACCACAGCCCGGTTACCGGGATCGATCGTTTCCACCGGTGTCATCGCATCCAATCCTGTCATTTCCCTGCGAGCCTCCAGAAGACGCCTCGTGCCGGCGAGAATCCTCGATTGAGCCGACAACGCGCTGCTGCTGGCGAATTCGTCGCCCATGGAAAGGAGGGGGATGCCGTTGGCTGCCACCAGCACCGCCCAAGCCGCCAGGATCCGACGTATCGCCAAATCGACTTCGCCTGCATCCATTTCCTCAATGGCAGCCTCGAGTCCGGACATCGACTCCACCGTTCGCAGAGATCCATAGAAGGACTCGAGGTACTGACGATGAAGCCCGGGGTCGATCCCAAGGCTCAGGGCGTCGGTATCGGTGAACACCCATCCGATGTCATGGAGATCCCGCAGCGAGTTGAGCAACGCACATCCATCCCTCGTGTTGTTCTGTCGCCCGAGAGCAACGCGCAGCAGGCGGGTGTCGTTGCTGGCGAGCGCTTCCCACAGCGAAGACGTGAGCAAAGTGCCGTAACCAAGGCGGCACTCGCTTGGGTCCAAGTATTCCGGCGCCTGGCTTTCTTTGACGCCGGTCCCTAGAAGGAACACCGTCCCTGGCGCGGCGATGTCGGCAAGGACTCGCAAGATCTGCACGATCAGGTGAGCTTCGGTCAGGCCTTCGCAGTTGGTGCCCAACCGCTTCCAGAGGAACGGGGTGTAGTCGAGGCGGATCACCTCCGCTCCGAGATTGGCCAATGACAACAGTTCGGCCCCCACCGCTGCCAACACCCGCGGATTGGAGTAGTTGAGATCCCACTCGTCGTCGTCGAAGGTGGTCCATACCCAGCGTCCACCCAACACGTCGGGGTGCCAGGTGAAGGAGTCGCCCCCTCGCTCGGGAACCTGGTTTTGAAGCGTGACGACCAGACGGTCCGGCATGCTGCGATCCGGGTAGAAGAAGTAGAAGTCTGCTTCAGGACCACCTTGGGCAGCTGCTCGCGCCCAGGGGTGATCGCTGGGAGTGTGGTTGGTCCCGAAGTCAAGGACCAGGCCTATGCCGGCTTTCGCCAGAGTCTGAGATATCGCTTCTAGCTCCTTGCGCAGCGCTTTGGTCGGCCAGGCGGTCGGCACGTGGAGATGAGAGACTCCGAGCAGTGCGAGAGATTCGATCTGACCCTCACGATGGCTGAAAAAGGCATCGGGCGACGCTGTTGCCCAGGTCGTTTCCTTCTGCGTGATCCAGGCAGGGGCCTCTCCGAGCATGGCCCGATCGGCGCGCCGCAATCTCTTGGGTCGTTCCAGGTATCCGGCCGCGGCCACCTCAACCATCGACTCCACCGTCCAGGCGAAGTCGTAGTGCCACCCGTAAAGCTGATGCAATAGGCGAAACATCCGCTCGAAGTGGCGCTCCAGGCGCTGGTCGAATTCGTTCCAGCCCTTCGTCGTGAAGCGCTTGCGCAGCCGATCGGACAAATGACGGTGCGCCTGGCTGGCGGCCGTCGCTAGCCAGTCGTCGTCGGAGGGGCTCAAGAGGTGAGCTCGTCCAGGTACCGCGGGAACATTTCGCGCCAGGAAACCCAATCGTGGGGCCACTCCGGTCCCCACTCGTCAACCCGGTTGGGAATTCCTTTGCCACCGAGCACCGCCGCCATCCTCCAGGATTCTCCCGGATCTTCGGCTTTGCCGAGGCCATGGCAGAACAACACGAATCGTTGCCGTAACGAATCGAGGAGATCCGCGTCCTCGAGGGTCGGCAGATAGTGAAGTGGGGAAGAGAAGTAGAAGTCGGGGGTGATGTGTCCTCTGAGCCATTTCGTGAGGTCATAGGTGCCAGACACACAGAGCGAACTCGAGAAGACATCTGGATGTCTGCACAACACTTCGAGCGCATTAAAGGCTCCGATGGACGCTCCTGCCGAGATCAGTTCGATGGTCGACGACTGACAGTCAGCGCGAATGGCCGGGACCACCTCGTGTCGGATCGCGGAGTCGAAGGCTGACATCATCCAACCGGTATGGCGCGAGTCGGCGCCCGAGAGAAACGCCCGGCCGTTCAGCGAGTCGACCGAATAGACCTTGATTCGTCCCCGCTCAATCAGACCCTCGAGGGCCGAGATCATGTGGAACCGTTCGATCTCCTCGAAGTCGCCACCCGCTGTCGGAAAGATGAGAACCGGGATCCCCACCGTTCCCCAACGGACCATGTTGATCTCGGTGCCGAGACGGTCCGAGTGCCACTTCTCGACGGCTTTCAAAGATTCTCCTCGACCCGTTCAGCCTGCGACAGCGGATGCAGAGGTGCATCCACAACCTCTCCCGCCGGAAGCCGATGCGATCCGATGGCGTCCAGGCGATCTCTCTCCGTCTTGCGCCAGAACTGGAGAAGCCCCCAGAAGTGCTCGGTGTAGAGGTCGACTTCGTGAGGAGGAAAGATCACCGCCACCTTCCGCCGTACCGCCTCGAGGGCCCGGTCGGAGGAGAAGTAGTCCCAGGTGACCTCGTCGAGATGCGATAGGTGGGTGTCGCAAAACTCCAGAAAACGGTCGGTTTCGAACGAGCGATGGGCCAGGGCGGCGTATGCAGAAAGCTTCTCGCGGTAGGGACGGTCGCTTGAAGCGATGGCGAAGTAGGGCTCCCAATCGGGGTGGTGACGAACCCGACGATGGGTGGCGGCGACGAACAGCGCCCATCGAATCTTGGCCTTGACTAGCCACGGGAGGTGAAAGTGAAGGCTCGTGACCTGCGAGTCGGGGCAGGCGTTGGCGAAGTCGATCGGATAGAAAGCGCCGTCCTTTCGTAGGGACTCGCAGGAATTGAAGTCCCAGTTGAAGAAGCTGTTGATCGTGAGGACCATGTCAGAGAGCAACTGCCATTGGTCCGCTTCGACGAAGTTGAAGTCGACCTTGTAGCGGTCGTGCATGGGGGCGGCGGGGTCGTACCGGATCACGTTGACCTGGGGTCCCACCGCCAGGGCGCGCACGAACAGGTCGTACGGCTCCACCGCCTCCTGCAGGTGCATGATCGATTTTCCGCTCTGCTCGTAGGCTGCCCGTAGCTGATCGACGTTCTCGATGCGAGATACTCCGCGCCAGGCCCCCCCATCAAATGGCTTCATGTAGCACGGGAACCCGACCTGGTCTGCCACGGCATCGAGCTCGAAAAGACGGGCGTACTGGGCGAGCGTTACTTCGAGATCCGGCTGCGTTTCGTACTCCTTGGGAGGGAGCAGGACCGTCCGCGGCACCGGTAATCCGAGCCTCATCATGGCGGCATAGCTCGTGTGCTTCTCCATCGACTGGATGGTGAAGGGGTTGTTGAACACATACAGGTCGTCGTGCACCACCGCCTTCTTGATCCACTCCCGCGAGGTGTGATACCAGTGGGTGAGGCGATCGAGCAGCACCGCGTAGCGAACCGGCTGACGAAGGGAAAAGGGCTCGATGGTGACTCTCTCCACCCGGAAGGTGTGATAGTCGTCGCCAAAGGGAATCCGCGGTTGGAGACGTCCGATGATGTCTTCGAAGAAGATCGGCCACTCGAGATCCGCCCCCAGCGATAGACCAATTGTGAGTGGGACTTCGGCCATCTGGGCGAGCCTAATTGGTGGGCGCTAACCGGTGGGGGGTGTCGTTGGGAAGAGGAAGCGCAGGCAGTCGCTGAGGCGGTCTCTCCAAGCGCCCCAGTGATGACCGTCCCAGGTCTCCACGGAATGCAGCTGCAAACGCGCTGCCCGTAAGAGGGGGTTGAGGCGGCGGTGGAAGTCGACGAGGCCCTCATATCGGCCAACGCTGGTGAAGGCCCGGTAATCGTGAAGCCGTGGCTCGCGTGCGAAGGATTCGAGAAATTCGGTGACCGGGGCAAAGATCTCGGCCGGCCAGTTGTCGTTGAGCGTGTGCACGAAAGTGCCAGAGATCAGCCCAACGCGACCGAATTGGCGAGGAAAGTGCCAGGCGGTCGCCAGGGAGGCAACCGCTCCCATCGACGCACCGATGAGGGCGCGCTCGCCCGGGCGTGAAAGCAACCCGACCCGGCGCTGAACGTGGGGGAGCACTTCCTCGACCACATGAATGGCGTGGTCCCGGGAGGCGCCGTACTCGGCCAACCGCTCCCACGGGTCTATGAGGAGAACGGCGATCGGCGCAATGGCTCCTGCGGTGAGCTCGAAGTCGATCGCAGATAGCAAGCTGGCGTGTTGGAGAAAGTCGTTTCCATCGTGAACGACCAGCAGTGGCAACGTTGTGCCTCGTTGAAACCCGGTTGGAAGATACAGATGGTGATGACGCCGACCCCCAAGCACGTGCGAGGCCACCCTGATTTCGTGAAGCTCGCCGGTCCATGTTGGTGAAGGCGCGAGAAAGGCTGGAAGCTGGTACCCGGGTCCATTGACCACCGAATTGGTTCCAAACGGGTTGGTCGCATCGGCCGGGTTAGTGGGGTCGGTGACCTCGTGCCACCGGCCGCGCTGCTTGATTCCGAGCCGATACTCGATGCGAGCCGTTGCTGGTAGATGAAGCGGCAGGTACCACCGGTCGCTTCCTTCGATCCTCACAAACGGCCCCGGATCGGGAAATCGAGGCATCCACGTGCGAAGCCGGACCTCCTGGGCCGCTCCATGGAAGATCAGCACCGTTCGTCCTGCGTGGTGGAACGGACCGCTCGAGGCGAGGGCGGCGCTCGCCAACGAGGAAAGGGTGGACACGGATCAAAGGTAGCCTGCCGTGCGTGAGGGTTTTGATAACGGGCGGCACCGGGTTCATCGGGAGCCATACCGCTGTTCAGTTGATCGAGGCAGGTCACGAGGTTGCGCTGGTCGACAATCTGTCGAACTCCTCGTCAGATGTGATCGGTCGACTCCATGAGATCACCGGCGTCGAGGTTCCATTCTTTGAAGCGGACGTCGGGGATCGCACTGCCATGAGACCGATCATCGCACAGGCCCGACCTGACGCTGTGATCCACTGCGCTGCCCTGAAGGCGGTGGGGGAGTCAGTCGAACACCCGCTGCGCTACTACGAAAACAACGTGGGTGGGACTGCCCGGTTGCTGGAGGTGCTCGACCAATACGATGTGCGGAGCTTTGTGTTCTCCTCGTCCTGCACGGTCTACGGGGACCCTGACCACCTGCCGCTCACCGAGGAGAGCCCGACCAGATCCGCGGTCAATCCGTACGGCTGGACCAAGCTGATGATGGAACAGATCCTGACGGATCTGGCGGCCGCCGACCCCCGATGGTCAGTCGTTTTCCTCAGGTATTTCAACCCGGTCGGCGCCCATCCGAGCGGCCTCATCGGTGAAAGTCCGCGGGGAGTCCCCAACAATCTCATGCCGTACGTCGCCAGGGTGGCAGCGGGTGTCTTGCCGTATGTCCGGATCTACGGCGACG
>JAICND010000214.1 GCA_025929005.1 Acidimicrobiia bacterium | reverse complement strand
AGCCCCCCGCCAGGATCAGCATCACCGCGATGGGCAGATAATCCACTAGTTGCATTGCCACCAACGAGATTAGAGATAGCTCACGGCTCCGAGAAACCCGGCAGGGCGAACCCGAGTTCGGCGGCCGCCGTCTCCAGACACAATCTGCGCATCCTCTTCACGGTCGCCGAGGACCACCTGCACGGCCAATCCGTCAATGAGGGCCGACAACCTCACAGCGAAGTCACTGACGGGAGGCTCACGAAACTGGAAGCGGTCTGACCAGAGCTGCCAGTGTCTGATAGGCACGTTCGCCGGCACCCTTCTCGTCCTCGTCGAGCAGGTTGGACATCACCTTTAGGGTCCACTCCATCAGCGGCCTGCTGTGGGTGCCGGCGTGGGCGAGGGTTCGCATCACGGACGGATTGCCGATCAGTTTCACGAACACCCGGGCCATTTTGAAATACAGACCGAACTCTTCGTCGAGACGCCGGGTGTATCCATGGAGGCGAGCCGGGTCCCGGAAGGCGATGGCGTCGGACACGGCTTCGGCCGCCATGTGCCCTGTTTCGTAGCCATAGGAGATGCCCTCACCGTTCCACGGGTTGATAGCCCCCGCCGCATCTCCGACGGTGATCCAATTGGGACCGACCAAAGGGGACTTGGAGAAGCTCATGGTCAGCTTCCCCCCCACGGGTTCGGAGATCTTCGAATCCTCCCCCAACTCCCAGTAGCGCGGGGCCGTGCGGGCATAGTCCGCCATCATCCTCGTAGTGTTGACGTGCTTCCAACGCTTAAAGGTCGAGAGGAGGCCAACTCCGACGTTGACCGTGCCGTCTCCCAGCGGAAACACCCATCCGTAACCCGGCATGGTGGCTCCGGTGTCATCGCGCAAATCGAGTTGGCTCTCGAGAAACGGGTCGGATGACCTCGGTGACCGGTAGTAGCCCCGCGCCGCCAGTCCCATCGGGTAGTCCTTACGCCGGACCGTGCCCAGTTCGCGTCCAAAGCGGTTTAGTGAACCGTCGGCAATGACCACGTATTCGGGATCGACCCGCTCGGTCTCCTCACCGTGCGTCAGGTCGACGGCGAGTAGTTGGCCGTCTTCCACGACTGGGGTGGCTTCCGTCTTCTCCAGAATATCAACGCCCTGCTTGCGGGCCAGGTCGGCAACCTGGCTGTCGAGGTCGCGACGCCGGATCACTCCTCCCCAATCGGGGTAGCGGGAGTGTTGGGGCCAGTTCATCTCCACGAAGATCCTGTCGCCGGCATAGGACCGTAAACCGGTGATTCGATGAAACTCCTGGACACTGAAGTCAAAGCCCATCTCGGTCAGCCACCAGATGGCGCGGGGCGTCAGCCCATCGCCGCAGGTCTTGTCGCGCGGATACTCCTTCTTCTCCACCAGTGTCACTAGGTGGCCTTTCTGTGCCAGCCAGAAGGCAGCGGCTGATCCGGCCGGACCGCCACCTATGACGAGGACAGGGCGATCAGACATCGCCAGTCACGTTACCGGTGCCCGACGAACACCAGGAACCGGCCACAATGCCGGTGATGCGCGCCATACCCCGAGCCACGGTTGCCCGGCTTGCTCAGTACTTGCAAGGGTTGGATCAGCTCGAGGGTCGCACCATCTCATCACAGGCCATCGCCGCCGTGGTGGGGGTGGGCGCCGCTCAAGTCCGCCGCGACCTCTCCTACCTGGGCCATCAGGGAGTCCGGGGGGTGGGTTACGACTCCGAGCATCTACGTCGCGCCATCATGAGAGAGCTGGGTCTGATAGGCACCGTTGGAGTGGCGATCATTGGAGCGGGCAACCTCGGTCAAGCGCTGGCCGGATACGGCGGGTTCGGTGAACGTGGCTTCGAGGTATTCAGTCTTTACGACATCGACCTCGCCAAGGTCGGCGAATACGTCAATGGACTGCCTATCCGACACATCGACGATATGGCTGCCGATGCACGGTCAGGAAGGTTCGCTATCGCCATCATCGCCACTCCCGCCGAAGCCGCAGACGAGGTGTTGACTCAGCTCAACGAGGCGGGAATACGTTCCGTTCTCAACTTCGCCCCCGCGGTGTTGCGACCACCCACCGCCATGGAAGTGAGGAACGTCGACTTATCGACCGAGCTTCAGATCCTGAGCTTCTACCGCAAACACGGTCGCTGAGCCTTAGGAGGCGGTGCCCTCCTGGACATCTTCGTACTGCTTCAGAGCCACCAGAAAACCGACAAACAACGCGCCGGAGACGACCAGATAGGTGGCAGGGATGATCCTGATCTCGAACGCGTTGAGCCCTTCAATGTCGGCGGGGCGAGGTCCGCGCGGCGCATAGATGACGAAGAGCATGCTGGAAATCGTCATCCATCCAAAAATCCCTGCTCCGGTCAGTAAGGCTCCGAGCTTGCGACCGGTATTCGTGGTGAGAATCAGGTAGATGGACCCGAAGAAGATGGCGAAGGCTGCCAACGTGAGCAGGATCCCGGTGACGAAAAGGTCTGCCGACAGCAGTTCCCGAAAGAATTCACGCATCGCTCACTCCAATCCGGTGAGGTTGCCTGAGCGCAGGTACACGGCGATGAGACGGATGTCCTCAGCAGAGAGCACCTTTCCAAAACCAGGCATGCGGCCCGATCCGATTCCATTCACACCGTAGGCCTGCTGTGCGGCCGACCCCTCGGTGATGAACTTGATCAAGTCTGCTTCTGCCAGGAACTGGACATTTGGACGGCCCTCCCACAGCGCCGGGCCAAACCCTCCGGAGCCGGCCTCCTGTGTGAAGACCACGCCAGCTGACCAACCAGACGTGTGGCAGCGAGCGCAATAGGCGTTGAATAGTCCGACGGCACGGGCCGCTTGTTCACCTTCGCCTCCGAAGGCCCCAGACGCAACTCCCTCGATGTCTATGACCCACTTTTGGTCGGCTGCGGCCTGGCGCAGTCTGCGTAGGCCCTCCTCGGCAGGTGGCAGCAGCCGCTCCCGGTTGTCTTTGGCGACCGTCAACTGGAGGGCGGCGGACTCCGCAGCCGACACGACCTGACTCGCAGTCGTGGCGTCATTGGCACCGGTTGACTCGGCATTGGCAGGATCGAATATCACCTCGCGCACGGCGGCGGGCCGGACCGAGGTGATCACCCTTCCCAGCTGGGTGGTGATGGCTGTTTCGGCCTCATCAGTCAGATCATCACCATCCTGGTCTTCGCCGGTGGCGGCCAGGGCTGCCTCGATTGCGGCTATTTCGTCATACAACGCCGGATAGTCAGCCAGAAGGCCTTGCAGGGCGGCGAGAGTTGCATCGGCAACCTCGCGATCTGGGGTCCCATTGGTGGAGCCATTGGCCGGATCAAAGGTCAGGGCTGTGATTCCGGGGAGGGCCCACACCCGAGCGAACTGGCTGCTGAGATCACTGAGCTGCACTTCGGCGTTGTCGCTCAGGCCATCGCCGTCAGTGTCGACACCGGACGAGGCGGTAGTGAGAAGACCGCGCATCTGCTTGGAAATCGGGTTGGCGATGGGAGCCAGAACCTCTGCCCTCATGATGTCCATGACCAGCTGCTCCTGTGTAGCCAGGACCGCTTGCACCGCTGCCTCGGCGCCCTCCAGACGTTGCAGCTGACCGTTGACGTTGCCTTGGATTCGGGCCAGCGAGTCCTGCTGGGGGATCTGGTGAGATTGCAGGTAGTTGACGATGTCCTGCACCTGTTGTTCGTTCATGGCGCCGCCGCCCACCACGCCCCAAGCCGGCATCGGAGTATTGGGGCGGCCGTAGGTGATCCAGAAGTTGACCTCCGCCGGCTCATAGCGGTAGAAGATGTCGTCGAGGGAGGGTGCGAACCACTGGGTGGTCACCCCGAGACGCTTCTCGATGTAGGAAGCTCCTCCCCCCGACCCGCCGGCGCCGTGGCAGTTGAAGCAACCGAACTCGGCGACCAGGTGCTCGCCCCGCGTCACCGACTCCTCGTTGAACTGCTCGACAAAGCTCTCCTGCCGATCCTCCTCCCCCAGGAAATACAATGGCAGGCCGACCGCCATAAATGCTGAGAGGAGCAACGCCGCCTGCT
>JAICND010000320.1 GCA_025929005.1 Acidimicrobiia bacterium | reverse complement strand
GTCTTGCCTGAAGCGCCTGAGCCAGCACCTCGTTGGCGAACTCCTCAGCGGTGAGATCCCGGATGTCGGGGAAATGGAGGATTCCGTTCACCTCGACACCCAGCCCTCGAAACTGCTCAATCCGTTGCTCGACCGATGTCAGCATCAGAGGAGCCCGGTCCGGCGCCAGGAACCTCAACGGATGGGGGTCGAAGGTGACCACGGACGGCAGCAGTCCACTCCTGCGAGCGTGGGTCACCAGGTCCTTGAGAATCCTCTGGTGGCCGACATGAACCCCGTCGAACACCCCGACCGTAACCGCCGTGGGTCCCGACACTTCCCACTCGAAGGGATGACCGCGCAGCACGATCACGAGAGAACGACCTCGGCACGGGCTTCGTCACCCGTTCGGCGATACACGGCCATCAGCCGCCCAGTTTCGTCCAGTACTGCCAGCGGGCCGTCTTTTCCAGGGGACGGGAACGGGCGCCCGGTGTCGACAGCCCTCCGCTCGGAGGCCTCTGCGATGATGCGCTCCATACCGTGCGCTGCTGCAGCGGGTGGCACCAGTGCCTGCTCCCAGCCCTCCCAATCTTGTGGGTCGAGGGCCGCGTCGACATGGAACAAACCGACCCTGGTGCGGCGCAGGGCGGTGAGATGGGCCCGTCCCCCCAGCGAAACGGCTAGATCGTCTGCCAGAGTTCGTATGTAGGTTCCCTTTGAGCAGACCACCCTGAGTCCAGCCTCCGGATAGTCGCCCGGTGTGAAGGACTTGAGCTCGAGTTCATAGATCTCGACGGGGCGCGGACTCCGCTCTACTTCCAGGCCAGCCCGGGCCATTTCGTGAAGGCGCTTCCCTTCCGATTTCAAGGCTGAAAACATTGGCGGCACCTGTTCGATGACCCCCCGAAACTTCACGAGGGTGTCTTCAAGTTCTCCTGCGGAAATTGGCATCGGTTGGCGGGCGACTTCGTCCCCGGTGGCGTCGAGGGTGGTCGTGCCAATTCCGAACCGAACGGTCGCCTCATATTCCTTGTCGAAGTCCTGGACGTAACGAATGAGTCGGGTGGCTTGACCGAGCGCGAGGACAAGAACCCCGGTGGCCGGAGGGTCAAGAGTGCCGGCGTGGCCGATCTTCCTGATTCCGGTGACGGCTCGTGCCCGGGCGACCACGTCGTGTGATGTTGGACCGGGCGGTTTGTCTACCACCAGAAAGCCGGTCGGGGTCATTCCGTGAGCTGGCCAATTACGGCCTCCACGATCGCGGGCACCGGTCCCGCGTGGGAGAAACCTGCTGCGTTGTGGTGGCCGCCACCTCCATGCCGGGCGGCGATCAGTCCGACATCGACCTCCCCTCGCGAACGAAGACTTCCCTTGAAACCCCCGTCCTCCTGCTCCTTGAGCAACAACGCCACCCGGGCCTCGATAGGCAATCGCACCAAATCGATGAGAGGGTCGGTATCGGCCATCCCGATCCCCACTTCGGTCAGGTCGGACTGATAGAGGGCGCTCCAGACCAGTCCGGCTGCAGTTTCCAGACGGGTCCGTTCCAGCACCCGCCCCGCCACCGCCAAGTAGCCAAACGGAGTCTCCTCGTAGATGTGACGACCGATGAGATCGGGTTGAGCTCCTGCCGCCACCAGCTCGGCGGCCAGCCTCAGGGTCTGAGGCTTGGTGTTGGAGTACTGGAACCGCCCCGTGTCGGTGACGAGGCCGGTGAGGAGGCATTGGGCAATCGCCTGGTCGACCGGCCAGCCCGCGGCTGTGATGAGGGCGTGGGCGATCTCCGCGGTGGCGGCGGCCTCCGCGTCTATGAGGTTGAGATGTCCGAAGCCCCCGGACCCGCTGGCATGGTGATCGAGGACTATCAGGCACTCGGCCCTGCTGGCAGGCCCGGCCATGGCCGACAGCCGGTCAAGCCCGGCGGCATCGAAACTCAGTACGAGCTTTGGTTCGAGGGGAATCTCGTCCGGAGCCACCAGCAGGTCTACTGGAAGAAAGCGATAGGAAGGTGGCAGCACAAAGGGTGGGCCAAAACTCGGTAGGACCTTCTTTCCCGCATTCGCGGCTGCGACGGCTACGGCGAGCATGCTTCCCAGGGCGTCACCATCGGGCCCTACATGACAGGTAAGGACCACCTCAGGGGCGGCAACCAGCTTGGCCACCGCCTCCTCCAGATCCTTTAGCTCACGCATCGTTCGCATCCTCGTCTTCGGTTGCGAGCTCGCGAAGGAGCGCATCGATCCTCTCTCCCTGCACGACCCCTTGATCCGGAACGAATTGCAGTTCAGGAGTGAACTTGATTCGGACCTCGCGGCCGATGGCCGATCGCAGCCGCGGAGCAGCGGCTCTCAAACCTGCCTGGGCCAGCGGGAGATCGGTGAGATCGAGGGTTGAGAAGAAAACGGTGGCATGACGCATGTCGGGCGCAACGGATACTCCGGTAACCGTGACCATCGCCAAACGGGGATCGGTCAGACGCTCGACTTCTTCGGCCAGGACCTCTTGCACGATGGCGTTGAGTCGCCGGGAGCGTGGGTAAGACGGTTTGCTCACGGTGCTTCCTCCATGTGGTGCACCTCCACCTTGACCACATCCAGTTCGAGCTGATCGTCAAAGTAGCGCTGTACGCGAGTGATCAAAACGTCGAGTCGCCCTGCGTCGGCCGCCACCAGGGCAACCCCGACGGCGGCTCTTTGCCAGGCGTCGTGATAGTCAACCTCGGCGACGCTAACTGACACCAGCTTGCGCAGCCCCTCCACCAACGGTCTGATGACCGCCCGCTTGTCTTTCAGCGACTGGCTGTGGTGGATGTGGAGTTCGAATCGAAGGGCTGCAGCCCGCATCAGGCGCGAGCAATCTCCCGAATCTGGTAGGCCTCGATCACATCGCCATCCTTGATGTCGTTAAAGCCTTCCAAACCGATACCGCACTCAAAACCGGCGGCGACGCTTCGCACGTCGTCCTTGAAGCGCCGCAACGAACC
>JAICND010000169.1 GCA_025929005.1 Acidimicrobiia bacterium | reverse complement strand
GGCGAGGACGGCCAGTTCCTCGGCCCCTTTACCAGTGGCGAGCGTGCGGGCGATGTCAGCCACGGTCTCTGCGAGAGGGAGCAGTTCCAACAGCTGTTTCTCTCCGCCGCCACTGTTTTGTTTGATGGTGGTGAGTAACTCGACCATCGCCTTGTCCAGGTCACGGCCCGACACCACCTCGATATCGAGGTTGACCGCGAGACGATCGGCGGCCTCGCGGATCAGGAGCACATTGTCTCTAATGCCTGCGGCGACTTCGGGACCGGGTCCGATCTGGCGAAGTCGCGCACAACCCTGCGAAACCGCCAGCAAATGGCCGGCCAGGTTGCCGCTGTCCACTGAGGAGATGTACCGCGGGTTCAAGGGTTCCCTGGTGGTGGTGTCGTACCAATTGAAGAAATGCCCCCGGTGTCGCTCGAGCTTGTCGAGAGTCGAAACCGTTGCCTCGATCCGATTGACGGTCTCTTCGATTCCTATCCAGCCGAACTCCCGGGCTGAGAGAACTGCCAGGAGGTACAGACCGATGTTGGTGGGGGAGGTCCGGTGGGCGACCTCGGCCAGATCCTCCTGGAAGTTGTCAGGGGGAAGCCAGTTGTCCCCTTCGGAGACGAATCGCTCGAAGAATCTCCACGTGCGTCGGGCGGTTTGCCGTAACAGATCCAACTCCTCCGGCGTGGGTGGGTCCGACACCGTGACTTGGCGGGGAAGGCTGGCTCGGTAGGCGATGAAGGGCGCCAGCACCCACGCTGCCGCCCATATCAGCGCCGCCAGGAACGCCTCCGGTTTCACGAAGGCCGAGGCGGCGGTGGCGGCGAGGCCCACCAGCATCGATGGGGCCATTCGTTGAACGAATCCTGCTCGCTCGAGTCCGTATTGCCTTTCAGCTTCTTCCGCTGTCACCCAGTTGAGCAAACCCCGACGAGAGACGGTCAGCCGCCACAACGTGACGACGATGGCGTCGGTGAGTCGGAGGGCCTGATGGGCGAGGAAAGCCGCCTGCAACATGATTCGCCCGGCGACCCGGGCAGCGTCGGTCCACCAGCGCCGGAGCCGCACGGCCCCGGGGGTCGAAGTCCGGCGCGGGATCATGCGTTCGATCAAAGGAACTAGACCGGGTAGCGACATGCTGACCAGGATGAAGACCGTCCAGGGCCAGGCGGGCACTCCTGGCAGGAGAAATGAGGCGATGAGAGTGAAGAGGGAGGCCGGGCCGCTCAGACTCCGGCGAAGGTTGTCGGTCATCTTCAAACGTGCAACCGGAGGAAGAGGCCCCCGTCGGCCCAGGATCCAGGGGAGGAGTTGCCAGTCGCCGCGCACCCAGCGGTGTTCCCGCGAGAGGGCGACCTCGTAGTGGCTGGGAAACTCTTCAAAGACCTCGACTGTGTTGACAAGCCCGGCCCGGGCGAATGAGCCCTCGAACAGGTCGTGACTGAGGAGAGCGTTCTCGGGAATCCGGTTGGCCAGGGCCGCCTCGAATGTGTCGATCTCGTAGATTCCCTTCCCTGCATACGAGCCCTCTCCAAACAAGTCCTGGTAGAGGTCGCTCACCGCAGCCGAATAAGGATCGATGCCCGCTGGAGGGAAGAACACCCGCTGGAAGAAGCTGGAGCCACCTTCTCCCAGCACAGCGGTGACACGTGGTTGCAGGACTCCGTAGCCCTCCACCACCCAGCCCCGCGGGTCGTCGATGCGGGCCCTGTTCAGGGGGTGGGCCAAGGACGCCACCATGCGGGTCGCCGAGCCCGGGGCAAGCCTGGTATCGGCATCCAGGGCGATCACGTATCGAATGTCGCCAGGTGGTCCTGGATCTGTGTGGATGAACGTTGTGTCGGCAGCTCCGCGGAGGAGCCGGTTGAGCTCGTGCAGTTTTCCGCGCTTTCGTTCCCACCCCATGTGGCGGTCCTCGCCGGGGTTGAAGATCCGCCGGCGATGGAACAGGTGGAACCGCTCGCTCCCTCCTGACGCTGACCCGTGCCGCATGTTGAGCCTGGCGATGCCGCTGGAGACCTGGGAAAGGAGTTCTGCGTCGTCCGGTAGCTCCGGCCCTTCCGAGTCGCGCCAGTCCGTCACCAACGCGAAGTAGAACTCCCCTTCGGGGTTGGCGAGGTAGTGAACCTCGAGCCGTTCCAGCAGGCGGTCGACCTGCTCGGGCCTTGTCAGGATCGCTGGAATGGCCACCAGGGTCCGGAGATCCTCTGTCGGTCCGTGTCGCAGGGCGAGGGAAGGGAGCGCTTTTGGTCTGGTGAGGGCGGCGACGATCCGGTTGACGACCGTCACGCCGATGTCGGTGGCCGGGATCAGCGCCAGGAGGGCCATGATCAGGCGCCAAGCCCAGGGAGCGTTGATAGTCATGAGGGGAACAGAGAGGGCCAGACCGGCCACGAGGGCCACCGACGCCAGGTAGACGACACCGGGGTTTTGTCGGACCAGGCGAGTGAGTACCAATCCCGGCCCCGGTTTGAATCCGATCAGTTCTTCCAGCGTGGTCCGGCCCTCGTCGATCAGGTAGTACCCAGGGTCGTGCTGGCGCCGGTCGGGCAGCTGGGCCCCAGCGAGCCGCAACGCTGTTTGGGCAACCTCGAGTTCAGAGGCGCCGGATCGTTTCGCCAGTTCCTCAATGGCGTGGCGGTAGCGGTCACGGGTGGCGAGGCTCATGTCGCTATAGGCACTCGCCTCGGCGAGAGCCCGGTCAACCAGGCTCACGCCGTCAACGAACTCCGCCCAGTCGAATGCGGAGATCTGACGCAGACTGGTGACGATGTTGCGAACAGTGACGTTGGTGGCCGCTTGCCGCCTGTGGGTCTCGCTCACCACCTCATCCGTTGTCGTCCCGCGGGCTGCCAGCTGGTCGATGAGCCAAGTCAGTTCGGGCGTAGTCTCCGGATCGCGATCCCGGAGCCTTTGCAGCAGTTGCACGGCCAACGGCTGGGGCAACTCGCGAGAGGTGTATCGGTCGAGTGCCTGTCTCGCTTCGGCCTTGCGGCCGTCACCGATCCCCAGGAGCCCGTCGGCGATCTTGTCGGCCTCCCGTCGGAGCCGGCGGGCTTGAACGATGGGTTCTGCCATGCGGCGCAGGTTCTCGATGAGAAGCAGACGCAAGGTGATGGGCAGCGCCCAGAGTTCACCGATCGTCAGAGGTTTGACTTCCTGATATGCCGCCACAAACCGGCGAAGCCCTTCGGCATCGAAACGACTGTCGAGGTGGGCCACAAATGCCCAGGCGATCTCGTAGATCCGGGGATAGTCCGTCAGGTGGCCGCCTTTGACCTTGGGCAGCTCGTGGTAGTAGGCGGGTGGCAAGTTGTCCCTGATCTCTCGCAGCTGTCGCTCGACCAGATGGAAGTTGTCAACCAGCCACTCTGCTGCCGGGGTCAGCAAAGCCTCTTCGCGGATGGCTTTCGCCAGCTCTCGATATGAAGCGAGGAGCACCTCGCCGTTTTCGGAGAGTCTCTTGGAGATGAGGCGGAGCCGACCCTGCTTTTGGCTCAGCTTCTGGGTCTCGGCCAGGCTCCGGGCATGTTGTTCAAGCCGTTCAAGGCTAAAAAGCTCCGCCCGGATTGGCTCGTCGACCGGCTCGAATCCCGTAGTCCGGGACGTCAGCATCTTTAGAGATTACGGCGGTGGGGGGCGCTGTCGTTTGGCAGCGCTTGCTCAAGCGCGAGCGTCGTCGGCCAGCTCTTCCAGACCGACCACCCATCCGGTCGGCAGGCCCCAGTGACGGGCACCACTAACGACCAGGTCCAAATATTCGCCCGAGGGCGGAAAGTCGGTGCCTGTGGAGGGTTGAACAAAGGTCACCACGTCGTATTTGCTCCCGGCCCGATCGACGGCTCTGAGATCGTCGCGCCGCTGACGGCCCTCAGCTGCTTCCGCTTTGGTGATGGCGGCCAGTTGCGGACCCGTCACCTTGAATATTCCTCCCCAAACCGTGTGACCCGTGGCAGGTTCGACCGAGGGGAGCCCATCGGGGCTTGGAAAAGTCATCCGCGTTTCGGGCAGGTGGGCCACATGGACGAGCTTGGCTCCGGGCGCCACCTGTTCAAGGCGTACTGGATCAAGCAGAGCCCCATAGGCGAAATAGAACATCGATCGCCGAGTGTACCGACGGCCGTCTTGGGGGCCGGGGATACACTCCCGCCACCTATGGAATGGCCGTCAGTACTGTCGAAGTTGGCCGCTTCGATCGATTTGAGCCGGACAGATGCTCGCGACGCCATGACCGAAGTGATGACGGGGACCACCACTCCTGCCCAGATCGCTGCCTTCATCCTTGCCCTGCGGATGAAGGGCGAGACGGTCGAAGAGATGACGGGATTGGTGGAAGCGATCAGGTCCGTCGCGGTTGCGGTCGACATGGGTGACCTCGACGTGGTTGATGTTGTTGGCACCGGTGGCGACGGTTCGGGGACATTCAATGTCTCGACGACAGCCTCTCTGGTCGCCGCCGGGGCCGGGGCGAAGGTCGCCAAACATGGCAACCGTTCAGCCTCATCTCGATGTGGTTCGGCGGACGTGCTCGAAGCGTTGGGGGTCCGCATCGACCTGACTCCCGATGCCAATGTCGCTCTGCTGCGCGAAACCGGGTACGCGTTCTTCTTCGCTCCGCTCTACCACCCTTCCTTTCGGCATGCAGGACCTGTTCGCAGGGAGCTGGGCATTCC
>JAICND010000048.1 GCA_025929005.1 Acidimicrobiia bacterium | reverse complement strand
TCTTTCAGGGCGATTTGGGCGTTTCATTCACCCAGTACCCGACTCCTGTTTCTCAACTGATTCTCGAACGTCTGCCGCGGACCGTGGTCCTGTTCTTGTCGGCGACTCTCCTGGCCTATTACCTCGGGTTTGGTCTTGGCAAGATCATGGCCTGGCGCCGGGGAAAGGTTGCGGAAACCGCCCTGACCCTGGGAGGGGTGGCCGGCTACACGGTCTTCTATCCATGGTTCGCCATCATGATGCTCTGGTTCTTCGGCTTCATCCTCGACTGGTTCCCCCTCGGAAAGTTCACCGATGTGGAGGAGTGGAGCGGCGCCCCCATGAATCCCAACCAGGTGTTCATGAGATTCATGGTCTCGGCATTTGCCGTGAGCGCCCTGATTCTGGCCGTCTTTGCGATCGCGAGATCACTGAAGACCGAACGCCTCCAGCGAATTGTGTGGCGCACGGGATTTGCGGTTCTCGTCGTTAGCTTTGTCGCCTACTGGTGGTTCAGCCCACTCCGCCCGTGGGTAGGAGACCTGCTGCATCACACCGCGCTTCCGGTGATGACTCTGGCTTGCGTCGCCTTTGCGTCCGTGATGCTTTTGACCCGATCGGCGATGTTGGAGACGTTGCGAGAGGACTACATTCTCACCGCCCGAGCCAAAGGGCTCTCGGATCGCACGATCCGGGACCACCATGCCGCCCGCAACGCCCTCTTGCCGGTTGTCACCGCGCTCGTACTAGCGCTGGCATTCGTTATAAGCGGCGGCATCATTACCGAAGGCGTCTTCTCCTGGCCCGGCCTTGGTCAGATGTTGCTGAACGCGACGTTGTTGGAGGACATTCCTCTGGCCACCGGGACGCTTGGCATCATCGGGATCCTTGCCCTGGTTGGCCATATCATTGCCGACGTGGCCTACATGTATCTCGATCCGCGCATTCGCTACTCCTAAGGAGACGCCGTGACCGACACCCTGGCCCCTCCGTCGCCCGGCGTCGAAGCAACTCTGGCCGATCCCCTTTGGAGAGTGCGGCTGCGGTTGATGCGGCGGTCGCTGAAACTGAATTGGAAACTCTTCTCCGCCAATCGGATTGGATTGATTGGCCTCTCGATCATTGCCATCTTTGCGGCCATGGCGATTGCCCACCCAATCCTGATGGCCACCCAGTGGTCGGCGCAGATATATCACCCGGTAACCGGCTACGACGCGCCGGCCGTAGAGAAGCTGGTGGTCGAAGACGTGACGGATCCGCTGACCGAAATCGATATTTCCACAGCCAGAATCCAGCTGAACCCGTTCATTGATCTCGGTGATACCGTGAGCATTCGGAGCCAACCGGCTCCTCCCACGTTTACCGGGCCCACCCCCCATTACCTGGGCACGGATCCACTGGGCCGCGATGTCCTCAGCCAGCTCCTTTACAGCACCAGAGCGGCTTTTTCGCTTGGTGTCATCGCCGCCGTAGTCACGGTGTTCATCGCCACGGCAGTAGGGAGCGCTTCGGCCTACTTTGGTGGCTGGATCGACACGCTCCTGATGCGGTTTGCGGATCTCATCCTCCTTGTGCCTCTGTTGCCCGTCCTCATCGTCGTCTCGGCTCTGTTCAACATAAGCCTGCCGTTGTTAGGGCTCGTGATTGGGATCCTGAGTGGATTTGGGGGTACCGCCATCATCCTCAAATCACAGGCACTCCAGGTGAAAGTGAAGCCTTTCATCGATGCTGCCCGGATTGCGGGGGGTGGCCACGTCCACCTCATCTTCCGACACATCATCCCCAATGTCCTGCCGCTGTCGTTCCTTTACATGATGTTCACGGTCACGGACGCCATCTCACTCGAAGCGACTTTGTCCTTTCTCGGGCTCCTGTCGATCCCGATGAGCTGGGGGATCATGATCAACGTCGCCTCAACGCAGGGATACTTGTTATCGGGGACCGACTATTGGTGGCTGTTGATACCCGCCGGGCTGGCAGTCAGCATGCTGGCCGCTTCCTTTTTCCTGGTCGGGCGTGCGCTTGACGAGGTTGTGAACCCGCGGTTACGGCACCGCTGATCGCTCAGGGTGCACGGACGAACAAGGTCAGGGAGGAACCAACAAGTTGACGAGTAATGGAAAGCCGCTCCTCGAGGTCGATGGCTTGGTCATGCGTTACCAGACCAAGAGAGGACAGGTGTCGGCTATCGAGGATGTCACCTTCACGCTGCATCACGGTGAGTCGCTTGGTCTGGTGGGGGAATCTGGGTGTGGCAAGACCTCGGTAGCGATGTCTCTGATGGGACTTGCCGCCGACAACGCCCGATACATGTCCGGAGAGATCCGTCTCGAGGGTGAGAACCTCCTGGCTCTCAATGAAGATGAGATGAGACGCCGCCGCTGGAAGTCCATCTCGATGGTTTTCCAAGGGGCCATGAACTCGTGGAACCCGGTATACAGGGTGGGCGATCAAATCCGCGAGGCCATGGATCTTCACATCCAGCCGAAGCTGTCCGAGGCTGCTGCCAAGAGCCGGATGGCGCGCCTTTTCGAGATGGTGGGCCTCAACCCCTCCATGTTGGTGCGCTTTCCTCACGAGTTCTCAGGTGGAATGAGACAGAGGGCGGTCATCGCGATGGCCCTCTCCTGCGATCCGAAGTTGATCATTGCCGATGAGCCGACGACTGCCCTCGATGTCATCGTGCAGGATCAGATACTCAAGGAATTGAAGAAAATCCAGGACCAGCTGGGTATGGCCCTTATTTACATCTCCCACGACATAGCTGTGATCGCCGAGGTGACCGACACGATCGGAGTCATGTACGCCGGCAAACTGGTCGAGTACGGATCGACCCTCGAGGTCTTCCATCGGCCCCGCCACCCCTACGCCTACCTGCTCCTTTCCTCGACTCCGTCGATCACCGGCCCCCGTCGGAAGCTGGCGCCGCTGGAGGGGGAACCGCCCAATCTGCTCGACCCGCCTCCGGGATGTCGCTTCCATCCTCGCTGCCCCTTCGTCACTGATCAGTGCCGGACCGAAGATCCCCCCTTCGTCGACATTGCACCCGGCCACAAGGTGGCGTGCTGGAACTGGCAGCAGGTGCCGGTCACGATCGGAGCATCAGCATGACGATGCCGCTCTTGAAGGTCGACAGCCTCACCAAGCTGTTTCCCGTACAGCGGGGGCTATTCCGCAAGCCTATCGAATTCGTCCACGCAGTAGACGGCATCAGTTTTGAGATCGGTTCCGGCCAGTCGTTGGGATTGGTCGGAGAATCAGGTTGCGGCAAGTCAACCACTGGACGGATGTTGACCAGGTTGATGGATGCCACGAGCGGTCAGATCTTGCTGGCCGACAACGGCAACCCCGTGGACGTCGCGCACATCACCCGCGACGGAATGAGGACATTCCGCCGCCGTGTACAGATGATCTTCCAGGACCCGTACGAATCGATGAATCCCCGCCGCACGATCTTTGACACGGTGGCAGAGCCACTGACGGTTCAGGGGATCGGCACGGTGACAGAGCGTGAGGAAAAGGTCGCCGACTTGTTGCGACTTGTGGGTTTGAGCCCACCGGAGACCTTCCTTTTCCGTTACCCCCACGAATTGTCGGGGGGCCAGCGGCAGCGCATCGCGATTGCCCGGGCTCTGGTTATCAACCCGTCCTTTGTCGTCGCAGACGAACCGACCTCGATGCTTGACGTGAGCATCCGGATATCCATCATGGATCTGATGCTCAAGCTCGGCGACGAATTCGACGTCTCCTACCTATACATCACTCACGATCTGGCTGTCGCTCGATACATGTGCGATCGCATCGCAGTCATGTATTTGGGCAAGATCGTGGAACTGGCGGAGTCTGAGGAGCTGCTCAGCAACCCGCTTCACCCCTACACGAAGGCGCTGTTGTCAGCCGTGCCGGTGCCGGATCCCTCCTTCAAGCGGGCGCCGGTCGAGATCAAGGGCGGCATCGGCAAGGCGATCAATCCCCCTCCATTGTGCCGCTTCATCGAACGCTGCCCGATAGCCACCGATGTTTGCCACAACAACGACCATCCCCCGTTGGAGGACAAGGGCGGGGGTCACTACGTGGCCTGCTATTTGGTCTAGGCGGGCTGAAGCGCCCGACCGAGGCGTGAGGTGCAAGGCGTGAGCCGACCCCCTTCTATTTCATGTCTCCCGTCTCACATCTCTCGTCTGTGATCTTCACCATTCCCAACCTTGTGTCAGGCCTCCGGGTACTGGCGGTGCCCTACTTCTGGTACGTCCTCGTGGGCCAGGATCGCGTTGCCCTGGCGGCGCTTCTGATCTTCATCATCGGTTCGACCGACTGGGTCGATGGATATCTGGCCAGGAGGCTCAACCAGGTGTCGGAAGTGGGTAAGTTCCTCGATCCCCTGGCTGATCGGCTCATGATTGCCTCGGCCCTGGGAGGCGGCCTGATCGTGGGAGCGCTCCCGGGTGCGATCGGGTGGCCGCTTTTAGTCCGTGAGGTGTTGGTGGGCATCGGGACTATCGCCCTTGCTCTGCGTGGAGCAGGCAAACTTGAGGTTCGGTTCCTCGGCAAGGCCGCGACTTTCTTGTTGTACGGGGCGATCCCTTCCTTCTACCTCGTCAGCGCCAATGTGGAACCCTGGCTGTTCGGGCCTCCGGCCTGGATTTCCGGAGTTGTTGGTCTCTTGCTCTATTGGTACGTCGGAGCCCAGTACGTCACGGACATCGCACGTCGGATGCGGTCGGTAGAGTCGCCCGCTACTAACAACAAGGAAGGTTGATGAACGTACCCGACCACCTCCACTACACCCAGGAGCACGAGTGGGTGGAATCGCTCGGCGGGAGCAGATTCCGGGTGGGTATCACCGACTATGCCCAGGACGCTCTTGGTGACGTCGTGTTCATCCAGCTTCCCGAAGTGGGGGCGACCCTTTCGGGGCATGCCAAGCTGGCCGAGGTCGAGTCGACCAAGTCCGTAGCCGAGGTCTATGCCCCGCTGGCCGGATCCGTCGTGGCTATCAACGAAGACCTCAAGACCCGCCCCGAACTCGTCAATCAAGAGCCCTACGGTGCTGGATGGTTCGTGGAGTTGGAGTTGGAGGACCCGGCCGCGGTCGACAGCTTGCTCGATGCCGAGGCCTACCGCGCACTGACCGAGTGAGGCCCTCCCTCCGGCCTTCTCACGTCCCACGTCCCACGACTCACGCCTGCCCTGGCCCTCTACCATGAGTCCCATGCAGTGTCCTCGTTGTGACACACTGGTTGAGCCGGGGGCGGATGCCTGTCCAGCATGCGGTCTGGTGTTGGAGTCCGAGCCCACCGTTGCCTATGTGGAGCTGCCCGACGCGGAGCGGCCCCTGACGCCGGAGGAGGCAGCCAGCGTCGATGGGATCAGCGGTTGGGCGCTGGTGGTGGAGAGGGGTCCACGGGCCGGTATGACCTTCCTGTTACACCCGGGCGAGATCGCAGTCGGTCGGCACCCAGAGTCCGACATCTTGCTCGATGATGTGACCGTATCGCGTCATCACTGCCGCTTCGTTTGCGACGTTTCGTCTTTGGTGGTCGAAGATGCCGGATCGACCAACGGTACCTACGTCAACGAGTCCCGGGTCGATCGGGCCGAGCTCGATCCGGGCGACGAGGTTCTAATCGGTCGTTTCCGCTTCGTTGTGGCCAAAGGCGATGGCTGACGAATCCCTGTCCATCGGAGATGTGATCAACCTCTTGCGAGATGACTTCCCTGATGTCTCGGTTTCAAAGATCCGATTCCTCGAGGCTCAGGGATTGATCACTCCGGGCCGATCCGCCTCCGGCTATCGGCTATTCGGCTCGGCGGAGGTCAAGCGACTCCGCTACATCCTGGGGCTCCAGCGAGACCACTTTCTGCCGCTCAAAGTAATCAAATCAAAACTCACGTTGTGGGAGCGAGGGGAAGACAACACCGATGATGGTGAGTCGCCCGAGGTCGACTCGGACGGTGATCCCATCTCCCGCCAGGACCTGCTCCGACGCTCAGGGCTGACCCTCGACCAACTCGAGGAACTCCAGTCGCACAATCTCGTGGTGGCAGAAGCCGGCAGCGAGAATCGCGTCTTCCCGGCCTGGGCCTTGCCGGCGGCCATCGAGGCCCGCCACCTCTTTGCCCTGGGATTCGAAGCGCGTCACCTGCGCCAGGTGCGTCTGGCAGCCGAGCGGGAAGCCGAGATGTTGCGCCAGCTACTCCTCCCCGGCCTCTCTTCCATCCAGGCCGAGGTACGGGAACGGGCCCGCCAGAGCTTGTCGGACGGGGCCGACGCCGTCAGCGTTCTGCATCGAGTGATACTTGGATCCGAGCTTCGAAGCCTCCTGGAAGAATGATCCCGATGCGCCGGTTGCTCACTGCCTTCATGGCGGGACTGTTGCTGCTTCCTGCAGCCCCTGCCTTGGGGAGATCGTGGGCACCACTGCCGCCGCGGGAGGGATGGGCCTTGGGGGACCCGCCCCAGGTCTCGGCGCCGTCCTGGATCGTCTATGACGCCACGGCCGATTGGGTAATTGCCTCGTTCGAGGCCAACACCCCCCGCTCGCCAGCATCCACCACCAAGATGATGACTGCACTCGTCGCCTGGGACCACCTGGAGATGGACGAGCTGGTTACGGTGAGCCAGACCGCCGCGGATGTCGGAGAAGCCGAGGTGGGTCTGATCCCCGGCGAGCAGATCCCGGCAGGCGACCTCTTCACGGCGATGCTGGTGCGCTCCGCCAATGACGCGGCCATGGCGGTCGCCGAACACGTTGGCGGCTCCATCGACGGCTTTGCCCGGATGATGAACGAGAAAGCCGGGGAGATGGGTCTCACCAGCAGCCACTTCGTCAACCCCCACGGACTGGATGACCCTGGCCACTATTCGTCGGCCGCCGATCTGCTCGCCATTGAGCGGGCTCTCCTGTCAATCCCGGAGTTGGCCGCCATCGTTCGCAGCCTCTCCTTCGACTTCCCGATAGCCCCTGACGGCACAGAGCGGGGAGGAGACGCCACCAATCACCTGCTGACGAGGTACGAAGGTGCGATTGGGGTAAAGACCGGGTTCACATTCGAGGCGGGGCTGGTGCTGGCGGCCGCAGCCGAACGCGGCGACCGACTCCTGATGGCGGTGGTGATGGGGTCTGAAGGGGAGGGCGGTCACTTCGTCGACGCTATCGCGCTCCTCAACTATGGGTTTTCCAACGCACGGATTCTCCCCGTCATCCAGGGTCTTGGCTACACGGTTGGTGACGGCACCATCGATCCCGTGATGGCCGCGGCCCGAATCGAGGCTATGGCGTGGCTGGCGACGGCAGGGGTCCTGATTCCTCCACCCCCAACGCCGGCTCCACAGCCCATCGTCGTCGAGCGAGGACCCAAAGAAGTCCCAGGTTGGCCAGAGGCGATTGGCTGGGCGGAGCGGTATTGGACGTGGTTGGTTGGTGAACGCTGAACCCACAGTGTCCGAGGTCGTAAACACGACCGACCTCGAGACACGGGTTGCGGAGTTGGGTCGTGAGATCTCTGCGGACTACGGGGACCGTCGCCCTGTGTTGGTCGCCGTGCTGGTGGGTTCGCTTCCATTCGTCGCCGATCTGGTCCGCAATATCGAAGTGGAGGTCGAGACCGACTTCCTCGCGTTGTCCCGATTCGGCGAGGGCGGGAGGATCCGAATCGCACTCGATACCTCGCTGCCGCTGGAGGGGCGTCATGTGATCATCGTCGAAGACATCGTCGACACCGGGCTTACCCTCACAGTGCTCCGCCGAATGCTGGCTGATCGGGGAGCTGCCTCCGTCGCCACCATCGCCCTTTTGGACAAGGTGCCGCGCCGGGTCGTCGACGTGCCGTTGGAGTACAGGGGTTTCGAGGTAGGCGACGAGTTTCTCATTGGCTACGGGCTCGACTTCGAGGGCCTTTATCGCAACCTCCCCTCGCTGTGGGCTGTCCTGGACCGGGATGTGTTGGCTAGCCGGCCGGAGGAAGTGGCTCGGTACCTCTATCCAGGCAGGTGATAATCTGCCGCGATGAACGGCAACGGGGACCGGGTGCCAGTCGACGTGGTTGGGGTCAGAGTTGAACTTCCGTCCAATTCCCCAATCGTCCTGCTCAGGGAACGGACCGGAAGCCGGTACCTGCCTATCTGGATCGGCGCCCCGGAAGCACAGGCGATCGTCTCGGCCCTGGACGGGGTCGAACCTCCTCGCCCGCAGACTCACGACCTCATGAAGCTCATCATCGAGA
>JAICND010000206.1 GCA_025929005.1 Acidimicrobiia bacterium | reverse complement strand
GCGCGATGACCTTCACGGGGCACGGCGTCACGGGCGCCCGGTCCAGCGACCGGTGGAACGCGCGCGCGCGCGCGAGCACGGCGGTCAGGAACTCGCGCGGGTCGACCTGGTCGTCCGGATGGCCGCTCTGCGGCCCGCATCGAAGAGGAGGTGGTCGTCACGGCCGATGGCTGCAAGGTCATCACCCTCTTCCCCTGTGAGGAGTTGATGGTGGCGAATGCCTACTGACCCTCGCTATGACTATGCGCTACGGGAGCCCCGCCTCCCCCGACCGGTGAACCGATCACTCGAGAACGCCGACATCGACCTGGACGTGCGCCTCGGGATGTACCGCAAGCTCCACGAGTTGAGACAATTCGGCAAACGGGCGCACGACCTCTTCCTCCAGAACCTCGTCAAGGGGACCACCCATCTCTCGCTGGGAATGGAGGCAATCGCTACGGGCTTCGGTGCAGCCATGAAAACGGGCGATTACACGTTCGCGACTTACCGGGGTCACGCCCATTCGCTCGCCAGAGGAATGGATCTGGGAGCGGCGATGGCCGAATTGCTGGGGCGGGAGAACGGAGTCCTGGGCGGCAAGGGTGGGTCCATGCATCTCACCGATGTCTCCAAAGGCATGATGGGCTCGTATGCCATCATCGGCGCTCATCTCTGCGTAGCCAACGGAGCGGCCTGGTCGGCACAGATGCGCGGGACCGACCAGGTGGCGGTGGCGTTCTTTGGTGATGGAACCACCAATATCGGGGCTTTCCATGAGGCTCTCAACCTCGCCAAGATCTGGCGCCTGCCGGTCGTGTTCGTGTGTGAGAACAACCTCTACATGGAGTACACGCCGATCGACGTGGTCACCGCCGTGGCCAACCCGGCAGCCGACCGCGCACGCGCCTACGGCCTCGAGGCGATCCTGATAGACGGCAATGATCCCGACGACGTCTATCTGGCGGCCCAGAAGGCGTTGTCCCGGGCACGTTCGGGGGGAGGGCCGTCACTGATCGAAGCGCTCACTTACCGGTCGGGGGGTCATTCCCGAGCCGACCCGGGTAAGTACCGCCCCGAAGGGGAGGTTCAGGCGTGGGCGGCCCGGGATCCGATCCCGATGTATCACGACCGGCTTTTGTCGCTCGGAACGCCCGAGGCCCGGCTCAGCTCGATCGAACGGCAGGTGGCCGATGCGATCAACGCCGCCACCGAGTTCGCCAAGTCCGGACGGGAACCCGGGGAGGGATCCTTGCTGACCGACGTATTTGCGGATGGAGGGTCGCGGTGGCGGAACTGACCTACCGCGAAGCCGTAGCCCGGGGCATTGCTCAGGAAATGCGCCGCGACCCGACGCTCGTAATGCTCGGCGAGGACATCGCCTCTGCGGGAGGAGTCTTCAAAACCACAGTTGGTCTGCTTGACGAGTTCGGGCCGGAAAGAGTGCGGGACACGCCAATCTCGGAGCAGGCGATCATCGGGGCGGCAATGGGGGCGTCAATGACGGGTATCCCCGTCATTGCGGAGATCATGTTCTCCGACTTCCTGGCGGTCTGCTGGGACATGATCGCCAATGAGATCGCCAAGAGCCGATACATGACCGACGGTCAGGTGAGCTTTCCGCTTGTGATACGTACGGCGAACGGTGGGAGTGCCAGGTTCGGGGCTCAACATTCCCAGAGCGTGGAGAACTGGGCGATGATGATCCCCGGTCTCAAGGTCGTTGCTCCCTCGACGCCCGTCGACGTTGTCGGGCTGATGGCTGCCTCGATTCGTGACCCCGACCCTGTGATCTTCTTCGAGCACAAAGGGCTGATGGCCACCAAAGCAGAGGTGCCCGATGGGGAGATCATTGACGAGTTGGGGAAGGCGAAAGTTGTGCGGGAAGGCTCCGACCTGACCATCGCCGCTTTGGCCCTGATGGTTCCCAGGGCTCTCGAGGCGGCCAACGCTTTGGCAGCCGAGGGAATCTCGGCCGAAGTCATCGACATCCGCTCATTGGTGCCCCTCGATACAAAGACCCTGCTCGAGGCAATTGTCAAGACGGGACGGTTCTTCACCGTCGAGGAGAACCCCCGCCTCTGTGGATGGGGCGCAGAGCTGGTCTCCATCGCTTCCGAGGAAGCCTTCTGGAACCTTGACGGGCCCAGCATCCGGATCACGACGCCTCACATCCCTTTGCCGGCGGCGGCTGCCCTCGAGGATCTGGCCCTCCCTTCGGCCGATCGGATTTACCAGACGGTGTCAAAGGCCATTGATACCAGGAGCGGATTGTGAGTTCGAAGACGCTCATCCGCGGAGGCTGTGTTCTCACCCTGGGGCCGAGGACTCCCAACTTCGCCAATGCCGATGTTCTGATCGATGAAGGCAAGGTGGTCGAAGTTGCGCCAGGGCTCCGGGCCCGTGACGCCGAGGTGATCGATGCGACCGACACGATCGTGATGCCCGGCTTCGTCGACACGCATCGTCATGTCTGGAAGTCGCTGTTTCGTAACTACGGCGATGGTGGACAAGAGAGTGCGGGGCCCGGCACCTGGGGTCGTCATTATCAACCCGAAGACGTCTACGCAGCAACGCTGATCGGCCTCCTTGGAGCCATTGAGGCTGGGATAACCACAGTGGTTGATTGGGCAGACCTCCAGTTCGACAAGAGATGGACCGACGCAACTCTTCAGGCGCATGCCGACGCCGGAGTTCGGACGGTGTTGGTTTACGCCCCGCTTCCAGGAGATGCTCCTGACGATGATCTCAAGGCGGCGCTGGGCAGGCTCGGGCCCGCACCAAGGACGGTTGCCTACGGCTCGACCGACCCCTTCACGGCGGAAGGGGTCACCGGGAATTGGGGGCTCGCCCGTGAATTGGGGCTTCGCATCCACTCCCACACGGGTCCCAACCCGGGCATGGTGTCCGCACTGGGGGGTCTGCTCGGCGCCGACGTCACCCTGATCCATTGTTTCAACCTGGACGAGGGCGATCTCAATGCGGTCTCGTCCCGCGGTGTTTCGGTGGCGCTCACTCCATCCGCCGAAATGGCGTCAGGTTCCGGACCACCTCCCATCCAGAAGCTGCTCGATCGCAACATCCGGCCGGGGCTTGGTATCGACAACGAACAGATCGCCCCCGGCGACATGTTCGCCCAGATGCGAACAGCGATCTCGCTCCAGCACGCCAGCTATTTCGATTTGAAACTCGCCGGCAAGGCTGGTCTCCCCAACCTACTCACGACCCGGGATGTGATTCGCTACGCCACTGTCGATGGTGCGAAGGTCGCAGGGCTAGGTGGGCTCACCGGATCCCTCGAACCGGGCAAACAAGCCGACCTGGTGGTGCTTCGAGCCGACCGCCCGAATATCGCCCCGATCAATGATCCCATCGGAGCAGTCGTGTGGGGTATGGACACCTCCAACGTCGACTGGGTGTTCGTCAACGGAAGAGCCCTCATGCGAAACGGTGTGGTGGAAGGAGACGTACAGGGAGCGCGGAAATTGGCCGTCGAGGCGCAACGGCGGGTGGCTACAGCTGCCGGACAGATGGCTGCGGCCGGAAGCGGAGTTTCGAAGTGACGCTCTCAAGAACTCGGTCCTCGGCAGTGACCTCCTTTGTTGTCGCTTCCCGATACATGCCGGTCTACCTGGCCCTGATCTTGCTAGTGATCGTGGCCACTATCTGGGCCCCCGACGCGATGAGCAGTGTCAGCTTGAGCGCCATAGCTCCCTACGGGGCGCTACTGGGAATCACCGCTCTAGGCCAGATGCTGGTGATCATGACCGGCGGAATCGACCTCAGCGTTCCCGGGACCTTCACCCTGGCCGCGGTGATCATGGTCGGTGTCAGTGAACAAGCGGACGCCCGGATCGGATTTGCGCTGCTGACGGCCCTAGGGGCAGCCGTCATCGTCGGTCTCATTAATGGGATCCTCATCGGAGGCCTCAAGCTCAACGCACTCATCGTGACCTTGGCGGTAGGTCAGGTTGTGATTGGTGTCGTGTTTCGCTACGGCAGGACCTTCCCGGTCCAGCGACCGGTGCCGACGGGTTGGTCCGACTGGACCACGAACCGGATCCTCGGGGTCAGCCCGATCCTCTGGGTCGGGGTAGTCATCACGCTCCTGTTCATCTTTGCCTTCCGATACACCGCGGTCGGACGCCGGTTCCAGGTGGTG
>JAICND010000097.1 GCA_025929005.1 Acidimicrobiia bacterium | reverse complement strand
CTCTTGAGAGCCTTGATTGACTCCAACAAGGGTTTAGCTCCCAAACCGTGGGCTATTTCCAGGGCGCGCTCGAGCACCTTTCTAGCGCCCGTTTGATCAGCAGCCGCGAGGAGGGCCTCACCCTGCCGGTACAGGCAATAGCCGGCATCGTATGGCTGACCTAGCTTCTCCCAAGCAGCATGGGCACGAGCCCAGGCCCCGGCGTTGCCACCGTCCAGCCGTGTCAACTCTGCCTCGGCTTCGGCCAGTTGCGCGGGGAAGTCAGCTGCCCGGGCTTCGCTCGCACCCGTTCGTAGAGCCCGCAGGAGAACTTCCGCCGCCTGGCGGCGCCGGGCTGGCTCGTCCCCCTCGAGCGCCAGGTCGACATTGACTGCACAGCCGATGACATGTAGCGGTGCGCGGTAAAACCAATCTTCACCTTTTTGCACCATGTCGAGGCCGGTCTCCGTCAGACGCCAAGCCTCGCCGAGCCGACCCTCGTGCCGCGCCAATGTGGCCGCGAACCAATGGATGGGTCCCTGAAATTGAGGGTCGACGATATCGGTGCTTTTGGCGAAGACACGGTCGAGATGTCGATGCGCGTCCTCAAACCGACCTTGTACGACAGCGAGCAGGGCGGAGATGGCATTGACGAATACTTCGCTCACGCCCTCGGTGACGGCCTCACCGGACTCGAGAATGTGCCCTGCTTCATCCCAGCGGCCGAGCCGAATCAGCGACCATGCAGCGTTGCAGCGGGGAAACCAATAGTGCTTGCCATATACATGCCACCTGGCGGCCTGCTCGGATCCAGCCAAGGCATCGACGACAGCCTCTTCTAAACGGCCGGCCATGTCGAGGATGGTCGAGAGGTTCGCATACGACCGGAGGGTGTCGTTTACGGCTCTCTCCGCCATGGCGATTTCGCGGCCCGCCAGGATGTGTGCCACCCCCTCGTCGACTCTTCCAGTGCTGCCCTCAACCGTCCCCAGGGTCACCAACGCATGAGCTTCCACGACTGGATCTCCCACAATGCGAGCGACCTCGATTGTTTCCAGGCTCCGCTCCTCCGATTCCCGGTTGCGACTAAACAGCATCAACAACCCTGCCAGGGTGGCGAGTACCTTGGCTCGCTCGGGAGAGGGTGGATCGGCGGGGATCAAGGCGATGGCCCGCTCTACGGCGGCAATGGCGTCGTGTCCTTGACCGGCCAGCTGCAGGTAGCTTCCGAGTCTCTCCGCAATAAGGCCGGCACGAACGGGATGGGTTTGGGCATTGATGGTCCTCTCGGCCTCTCGCGCCAGGTCGATCGCGCGGGCCAGGCCCCCGTCGAGCAGATAGGTGACCTCGGCCGCTCTCAACAAGAGCTCGGGACGATCCATATTGGATGTGCTTTCGGGGTGTTCGACCTCCGACCACAACTCCAAAGCGTGCTCATAGTGCCGGGCGGCCTCGGCGAGGGCGAGGAGCTCCTCCGCTTCCCGGGCCGCGACTAAGGACGCCGAGAGGGCCTTGGCATCCTCATGCGCCGCGGTGTAGTGCCTGGCAAGTTCGGCCGAGGCTCCTCCGCGCGCCTCTAGGGCCTCTGCCACCCGGCGGTGGATGCGAGCCCGGCGAGTGGAATTGAGTTCTTCGTAGAGCGTCTGGCGGATCAGCGCATGTGAAAAGGTGTAGCGGCCGAATACAGAGGGTGCCTCAGTGAGGATGCGGGCATTCAGCGCTTCGTCGATGTGATCGAGAACCTCGTCGGCCCGGTCATCGCTCAGGACTTGCAGAAGGTCGCCGTCAAACTCGCGACCGATCACGGTGGCCAGGGCAAGGGTCCGATTGGTGCCTTCCGACAACCGCGACAAGCGTCGGCCAACCACCTCTCTGATGCCCTCGGGAATCTCTAGCAGGTAGACCTCGTCGGGCTTCGGCCACGGGACAGTTGGCCCTATGGCCCCGTTCTCGATGAGATGTGAAACGACTTCTTCAACAAAGAAGGGGTTCCCTTCGGTTTCGTTGCTTATGGCGACCGCCACCTCGACCGGGACATCGACGCCTAGACGATGCGAGACCATGGCGGCCACGCTCGCGGCGTCGAGACCCGTGAGATGAATCCTTTCAAACCGTCGCTCTCTTCGAAGCTCGGCCAGCGCTGTCGAAAGCTGATGTGTCCTGCTCAGATCGGTCTCGCGGTATGTCCCGATTATCAAAATGGGGGATTGTTGAGGGTGCCTTGCCCAATGCTCCAGGAGTCCAATCGAGGGAGCATCGGCCCAATGGAGGTCGTCAAGCACGACGACGAGGCGTCTGGTGCGGGCGACATGCTGCAGAGCGGCTACCACTGCCTCATAGAGCAAATATCGCTCCGTTCCAGGTTCGGCTTTGACGCGAGGCTGCGTCGGTAGCGACGCTGCCAGATCCGGAACCAGCCTCGCCAGTTCCGACGCTTGCTGACCGAGACGGCTCACCAGAGCAGCTGCTGCCGGCGTGCTGAGAAGTTGATGAAGTACTTCGACGAAAGGTTGATAGGCAATGACCGCCTCGGGGGCGCAGCGACCCGACAGGATCAAGGTTCCATCTTCGAAAGCCGCTCTGCTCCACACTGCTGCGGCGGCTGTCTTGCCGATCCCGGGTTCGCCCGCGATCAACACTATTCCCCGGCGACCAAGCTGTGCCTGTCTCCAGGCGTCGTCAAGTCGGCTAAGCACGTCGTCTCGCCCCACCAACCGATCGGGCGGCTGACCGAGGTTTGCGGGGTATGGAATTTCGATGGTGGTCGCTGTTGGTGCCGAACCGCTCGTTTGCCACGGCACCTCGTAGACCTCAATCGGCTCTGGCAGACCCTTCAATGACTCCGGGCCCCGTGACTCGAACGCAATGCGGCCTCTACTTCCGACGAGGGCGCGGACGACCCCCGATGTCAGGATCTGGCCGCCGGCTGCCAGTGCGCAGAGTCGCTGGGCGGTCACCACCGGGGTGCCGTAGTAGTCGCCGTCTAATGCCGGGGTGGCTTCACCGCTATTGATTCCAATACGCACGGCCATGCCAAGCCCACTGTCTTTCATACCCCTCTGCATGGCGATCGCGGTCTGGACCGCATCAACGGCGCTGGCGAATGTGATCATGAGACCATCGCCCAGGTTCTTCACCTCCTGCCCGCGGGTTATTGACCTGCGAAGAACCTCGTCAGCCTGTCGGTGGATATTGACGGCCGCATCGTCACCGAGCAGGGACAGCATCTCGGTGGATCCCACCAGATCGGTAAACAGAAAAGTCAGCGTGCCGGTGGTGCTCACCTGGCGGCCTAGCTGTTCGCGACTCGTTCGATCGCCCGAGATAGCTTCTCGTAGCCTTCGTCTGCCTCGGCCTCGGTGATGGACAGGGGAGGGGCAATCCGCAGGGTGTTGCCGTGAAGCCCTCCTTTGCCGATGAGCAGGCCCTCTTTGCGAGCCTCCTCCATGACCGAGGCAGCGGCGGCTGGATTCGGTTCCATCCCACCCGGTTTCACCAACTCAACTCCGATCATGAGTCCCTTGCCCCGGACCTCGGCGATGATGTCGACCTGATCGGCCAGATGGTGGAGGTTGGATTTGAGCCGGTTGCCCACCTTGTAGGCATTGGTCTGTAGGTCATTCTCGATGAGATAGTCGAGGTTGGCCAAGCCGGCAGCGGTCGAAAGGGGGTTGCCGCCAAACGTCGAAATCGAGTTGGCCGGCAACGAGTCCATCAACTCCGCCCGGCACACCAACCCCGCCAGAGCGGTGCCGTTGCCGAGCCCCTTGGCAAATGTCAGGAAGTCGGGGGTGATCCCGTGAGCCTGGTAGCCCCAAAAGTTCTCGCCGGTTCTTCCCCACCCGGTTTGAACTTCGTCAGAGATGAAGAGAATTCCGTTGCGGTCGCAAACCTCCTTGAGGGCTCCGAAGAAGCCGTCAGGAGGAGTGGCGAACCCGCCGACCCCCTGGATGGGCTCGGCGATCAAGCAAGCCACATCTCCGGCGGTAGCGACCTCGAGCAGGTTCTCGAGATCGGCCCGGCAGGCGGCAATGAACTCATCATCGGGCAGATGCCCGAATGGGCTACGTAACTTGTAGCCACCGTGAACGAAGATCACATTAAAGGGGTAGAGGCTGGTGGCGGACCAGTTGCGCTGACCCGTGATGGCGACCGTCGAGTGGGACTTGCCGTGATAGCTCCCTCGAATGGCGAGTACCTGATTTGAACGGCGGTACTGGGTAGCGATCATCAGGGCGGCATCGTTGGCCTCGGTTCCCGAGTTCGTGAAGAACACCTTGGCGTCGGGGATCCCCGACAGCTCTGCAATCCTCTCGGCCAGGTTGATCTGGTTCTCGATCAGATACAGGGTCGAGGTATGGAGCATCCGGTCGGCCTGTCTCTTGATGGCCTCAATTACCTCCGGAACCTTGTATCCCGTCATGGTCGTGAGGATGCCCCCGAAGAAGTCGAGGTACTGATTGCCCTCGGCATCGCGAACGTGGCGTCCGTCGCCATCCACGAGTGCTATTGGCTGTTGGTAATAGAGCGCCATCCACCTGGGCAGTACCCGCTGGTGACGGGCAAACAAGTCGGCATGGCTTGTCACTTTGGGGCTCCTGAGGGCAGTTGAGGAAAACCAAGCGTAGCCCTCGCCCCCTTGACCCAGGCCCTGGGGAGTACGGTTTGCGCATGCTGGCGCCCATAACCCTGCAGAGGCTGGAGGGTTTGGTTCTACTAGTGGCCGGTCTAGTCGGATTCGCCGAGAGCGGGTTGTCCTGGTGGTGGTTTGCGGGCCTCTTGCTGGTGCCCGACATTTCGATGGCCGGTTACCTCTTGAGGCCCTCCACCGGTGCTCTCATCTACAACGCGGGCCACAACCTGTTGGGGCCGGCGCTGTTGCTGGCATGGTTCTGGATCGGGGCGCCAACCTTCGTACTCGCCTTCGGTTCAACGTGGTTGGCCCACATCGGAATGGATCGGGTGTTTGGCTATGGCCTCAAGTTCGCCGACTCCTTCAACCACACCCATCTGGGTGAGATCGGCCGCTTTCGAGGGCGGTGACCCTTTCGAAGGGCAGTGACCTAAGGCGCTACCAGGTCGCCGTAGGCATCCGGGCGTCGGTCCCGGTAGAACGCCCAGGTCTTGCGGACCTCATCGACCATGTCGAGGTTGAGGTCGCGCACCACCAACTCTTCCTCAGTGTCGGAGGCGGCACCGCCAATGATCTGCCCGCGGGGGTCGACGAAGTAGGAAGAGCCATAGAAGTCGTTGTCACCCAGCGGCTCCTTTCCGACTCGATTGATGGCGCCTACGAAGTACTCGTTGGCAACGGCTGCGGCGGGCTGCTCGAGATTCCAGAGGTACATCGAAAGACCTCGGCTGGTCGCACTTGGGTTGAAGACGATCTTGGCGCCGCGGAGGCCAAGTGCGCGCCAGCCCTCGGGAAAGTGGCGGTCGTAACAGATGTAGACCCCGATACGTCCCACCGCAGTATCAAAGATGGGATAGCCCGTGTTGCCGGGCCGGAAGTAGAACTTCTCCCAGAAGCCCTTGACGTGGGGAATGTGAGTCTTGCGGTACTTCCCGAGGTAGGTGCCGTCGGCGTCGATCACCGCCGCGGTGTTGTAGAAGAATCCAGCCTGTTCCTCCTCGAAGATTGGAACTATCAACACCATGCCGGTCTCACGAGCAAGGTCCTGCATCAGCTTGGTGGTAGGTCCGTCCGGGATCGGTTCGGCATAGCTGAAGTGCTCGTTGTCCTGCACCTGACAGAAGTAAGGCCCGTAGAAGAGTTCCTGAAAACACATGACCTGGGCGCCTTGTTCGGCCGCCTGGCGGGCGTAGTCGGCGCTCTTCTTGGTCATGGAGTCCTTGTCGCCCGTCCATTCGGTTTGGACCAAGGCGGCTCGCACCACGTTTGGCATCCGGCTCCTCTCTCAGCTGACGTTGACGCTAGTCATGAATCCGGTTACCGGGGAAGAGCCACTTTCTCCGACGCAATTGCGTGACCGGTGATAGGTTCCCGTCAAACGTCCTAGGAGGCCAAGTTTGCGTGTTTCGATGACCGTCAATGGCCGCTCAGTGGCGGCTGAGGTGGAGCCGCGGACCCTTCTGGTTCATTACCTGCGCGAGCAGCTCAATCTCACGGGCACTCACGTCGGGTGCGAAACCGGTTATTGCGGTGCCTGCACAGTGATGCTGGACGGCAGCACCGTCAAATCATGCACGATGCTGGCGGTCCAGGCTGATGGCGCCAACATCACCACCATCGAAGGGCTGGCCCAGAACGGCCAATTGCATCCCGTTCAGGAGGGTTTCTGGGAGCGCCACGGTCTCCAATGTGGCTACTGCACTCCGGGAATGATCATGTCGGCCGTGGGCCT
>JAICND010000174.1 GCA_025929005.1 Acidimicrobiia bacterium | reverse complement strand
GGAAGCCGTCCCCGATCTCCACGCCCTTGATGGCCTGGATAGACATGACCGCCTGTGCCAGTTTCGCATCGAGCTTGCGGTCCCAGTGGACGTAGGAGCCCAGCCCCATCGGGACGCCGAAGGCGACGACTTCGAACACCCCGCCCAGCGAGTCCCTGGCGTCGGTGGCCGCTTCGATCTCGGCGATCATGGCGGCCTCGGCCTCGGGGTCGAAGCACCGGACCTGCGATGCGTCGATGGCCTCCAGGTCGGCGGGGGTCGGCCGGAGGTCGCTGCGGGCCTCGGCGGCGCCGATCGAAACCACGTGTGAGATGACCTGCACACCGACCTGCGAAAGGAAGAGCTTGGCGAGGGCGCCGGCTCCGACGCGGGCGGCGGTCTCCCGGGCGCTGGAGCGCTCCAGGACGTTGCGGGCGTCCTCAAAGCCGTACTTCTGCATGCCGACCAGGTCGGCGTGGCCGGGGCGCGGCTCGGTCAGGACGTTGCCGGCCTGGTGGCCTTCGGGGGACATAACCCGCTCCCACTTGGACCACTCGGAGTTGCGGATGACCAGGGAGATGGGACTGGCGAGGCTGAGGCCGAAGCGAACACCGGAGAGCAGCTCGAGGTTGTCCTGCTCGATCTTCATGCGTGGGCCGCGCCCGAACCCGAGGCGACGGCGGGCCAGCTCATCGGCAATGAACTTGGTCTCGATGGGCACGCCGGAAGGCATTCCGTCGACGATGACGCTGAGCGCTGGGCCGTGGGACTCGCCTGCCGTGAGGTATCTGAACATGAATTTAGCCTACTTCAGATTTCCGAGTGCGCCCGGGAAGGAGTAAAATCGCCCGGATAGGTCTGGGTTAGGGCCGACATGGATTTTGGTCGCCGGCAGGTCGTGACAGCGGATTGCGCTCCAAGACGGATGCTGCGCTCGAGCCCATCTGAGTTGGCCGAGCAAGGGCTTGGACCTACTGAGCCCGGTTCGGCTGCCTGTTGTCGTGGGAGTACCAGCCGGTCGCCCCCCGGTGGCCTTGTCCTCGTGGATGAGGTCTGTTCAATCAGTACGCGGGCCAGACGTAGGTTTCGAACCAGTGGTGGTCTGTGTTTGGCACGTCCAGGATGACGGGGCCGTCGCTAAACAAATTTGGCACCCTCCTGAAGACATAGTCTATGGCTCCATACTCGGAAGTTGATCGTTTGGATCCAGATCCGTAAGACCTGTCACCTTCTTTAAACAGGGGGTAAAACCAATCTCTGAGTATGTAGCTCTCATTTGGTCCATCCTGAGTCGCTCCTGGCGGTAGCCCATAGATATTCAGGTCACCCATTATGAAGAACGGAGTGTTGGCCAACACCGTCGGTGCCGCTCCATTCATCAGTTCAGCAAGCTGAGCCCTGGTATCGCCCTCGTCGGTTGCTAGATGTGTCGTGCAAGCTGTCACGTTCTGACTTGGTTGGTAGGGTGGCCTTAAGCCGTAAAGACAAGCGAGGCCCCGGTGCTCAGTTACCTTCACTTGGTTTGGCGGGGGTGGATAGGGGGGGTTCCTCTTGTAGAGCGCCGAAGCCCCTGTGGGCCATGGCCCGGATTGAGGGACCAGCCCGATGATCACGCTCCCGTAAATCGTATTTGTCTGGAATTCAGGAGCGACGGTCTCCGACTGGTCATTCCCGTTCCCGCCGCCAGCAGCGCAACGGTCAGTTGGCGTCCCTATGGCCCAATGAGCCATTGGAACGTAGCCGAGCGCCTGGGTTAGCAACGACTGAACCTGGAGCCATTGCCAATAACAGACCTCGTTGAGGGAAACAAGGTAAACCTCGCTCATACGCTCCTCAAGGCGGTCGACTGTTTCTTGGCCTATCGAAAGGTTCAGAGCCGTTCCTCCCCTTGCCCCCCACAGATTGTGTTGGACTGCAATTTGCCTTGGATGCGTTTGGGCCGTTGAAACTGACTGAAAGGCCACGATACTGGTCGCCAGCATCGTGCTCAGAACTAGCACACTCCGAATGCGACTCACCATTCCCGCAATTCGATGTCGCCTCGACCGACCTCCACCACGCTGATGTACTCGTCATCACCTGAGCGCCAGGGGACTCCATAACAATTGTCTCTGTTTTCCGTGATAACTTGTCGATCCGGCTCGATGATTGCGCAACGCCTCGTACCTCTGGACTCGCCTGGCGGCGGCGGGATGAGGTAGGTGATAACCGGCAGCTTCGAGGGAATGTTGAGCAGCAAGCTCGACGCTTTCCCGGGTAATTCAATTACTTTGTCCGGCGACTTGCTGGACACGAATGTCCTGTCAGCCTGGACGATTGCCGCATCGCTGCTGCAGGCGACTAACGCCATCGTCGCATCCCGAAGGCCGAGGATAGGTACTTCGGTCCACTGGTTATCAAGCGATCCATCCAACTCGTAACGGAACAGGCCGTAGTTGGGATCTGGATTTGGAAAGGCGCTCTCCGACCCCGTCGTACTACGGGGACCCGGGTCCCCGTACAGTGCATACAACTCTCGATTGGTGGCACACGATACCCACGGATCCCCGGTGCGGCCGGGAAGGCCAGAATTGATGGGCTGCCATTCGCCGTCCTTCAGCAACAACCCGCTTCCGATCACGAAGGAGGACTCGGAGGCGTGCAAGAAGCCGCTAGCTCCCTCCGGCACGATTTGTGGCTCGCCAATGAGATCACCGTTGCCGTCGATCTCGAACGACTCCCAAACCGGGTCCTCGGGACAGATGCGAAACTCGGATTCCTCCGACTGTCCATCATCCGCGCTGCCGACGAATCCGCCGGGACATGAAACCGCGATTCCCATGGTCCTACCCTCGGGTCCGGCAGTGGTCTGGGTAGCGAGCTTCAAATAGTCCACGGTTCCGGCGGCGGAGAAGCCTCCTTCGGTGACCTGATTCCCATTGCTCGCGTCCAGCCTTTTGACCTCGACCCGGGACCCCTCGGCATTGAGCACAAGGAAATTGCCTTGCGGGGTACGAACCACATCGCTCATCCGGTCTGCAGATTTCATTGAGAACTTCGCATCTTGCTGCCCGAAACCTGTTGTCGTTAGGAGCAGGGTGATTGCTACGACCAAGGTGACCAGGCTAATGCTTAGAATTGCGATTCTGGGACTCTTAATGCTTGGCACACCGTCTCCCCATTGTTGCAACCAGTTCTTGTTAGACTACCCTTTGGATTGGCAGGCATTTCCAACGTGGACTGACACTTCGGCCGGCGGGTCAAACGGCCGCTAGCGAAAGCGTTGAAGAATCGCCGACAGCCCACCCGGGAGTGAACTCCTCCGGAGCAAGTTCCTCATCTTTGAGGCCGTTCTCCCCAACCTCGATGCACGGTACGAAGCGTGGGAAAGCAGCCCCCAGCCCCTACTAGATCGGCGTAGACGTGCCGGCCGGGCATTCACAGTCCCTGACATCGGGCCAGGTCGGCGTAACCGACCAGAAATGTCGTAACACGGTAAGCCAATTTAGGGACTCAATACCTGCGACAGAGACCCTACGAACAGGACCAGGAAGGCCCCTATGGCCATCGAGGGGCCGAACGGCAGGGTGTCCTTCCGCCCCTTCTTTCGCACTGCAATCAGCAGCAGGCCGAGCACCGCGCCGATCAAAAACCCAAGAAATGCTCCCACCATGATGTGGCTGTACGACAGCCAGGCCAGGTGGGCCCCCAGGTAGGCAGCCAGCTTCACGTCGCCCATGCCCATGCTGCCCGGGGCGACCACGCCGAGGATGAACATCGGAACCGCATACGCCAGTCCTCCGACAAGCATCCGGACGATCAGGGAAGGCTCACCCTCGATCAGGGTCGCTCCCACCAGAAGGATCGCTGCCAGGATGCTCATCGGGAGCATCACCTTGTTCGGAATACGGCGCTCATCCAGGTCGACGGCCGACACCGTCACCAGGGTGAAAGCAAACGCCAGCAGTGCCGGCAGGATGGCCGAGATTCCGAATCTGGCGGCCAGAAGCGTCCAGGTGAGAGCCATCACCACCTCGACCAGAGGGTCGCGGATGCGGATCTTGTGCCCGCACCGGCGCCTTTTGCCGCCCGAGATGACGTACGACAGCACCGGAATGCGTTCGAACCAAGGGGACCGCTCGCCGCACTCCGGGCATACGAACGGCCCCGAGAAGAGGCCGATTCGCGCCCGGTCGCGATGGATCACAACGTTGGCAAAGGAACCCGCGACCAGGCCACCCAAGGCGAACGCCAGCAGAACCAGGAAGTGCGTTTCAACGAACATCGTTTGATCCTACGGCCCGGACGAACCCAGAGCTTCGGAGCGCCCTAATGGGTTGCGTCGGCGGTCTTCGCAAGCTCCCACAGGCCTGCGGCGCTCATGGCTTCGATCGGGGCCTCCACGCCGGTCCAGATCTCGAACGAGATCGCCGCCTGGTGCAGCAACATTCCCAGGCCGCTGTGGGCGATAGCCCCCCTGTCCCGGGCCGCCTGGATGAGCAGGGTGACCGGGGGGCGGTAGACCAGGTCGACCAGCACCGCCGACCGGGGGATCGCATCGGTCGGTATGACCGGCGGCTCGTTTCCCTGGCCGACTGGCGTTGCGTTGATGATCACGTCCGCCTGGGCGACCCAGTGCGCCGGGTCGTCCTTCAGGTCCGCCGC
>JAICND010000265.1 GCA_025929005.1 Acidimicrobiia bacterium | reverse complement strand
ATCGGTTCGAAGGGCACGGCCACCTCGTCTACCCACCCTTCAGGGGATTCACCACCGGTCAACTCGACCAGAAGGCGGGTGGCACGAGCAGCGGCCACCGGTGCAAGATTGGGATCGACTCCTCTCTCGAACCTCGCCGACGCCTCGGAACGAAGACTTAGTCGCCGACTCATGAACATGATGGTGGGGGGATCCCAGGCCGCCGCTTCGAGCAGGACGCGGGTCGTTGTCTCTCTCACCTCGGATTCAAGTCCTCCCATCGTCCCGGCCAGCCCTGAGGCATGCTCACCATCTGCAACGACCAGGTCGGCGGCAATCAGCGACCGTTCAACGCCGTCGAGCGTGGTGAGCCTCTCGCCGGGTCGGGGTCGGCGGACCACTATGTGGTGACCGGCCACCCTGTTCAGATCGAAGGCGTGTAGTGGCTGACCGAGTTCGAGCATTACGTAGTTGGTGACATCGACCACGTTGCTGATCGGTCGTACTCCTGCGCTTCGAAGCCTTTGGCGCAACCAGAAGGGTGACGGCCGGACCGTGACATCGCGAATTTCCCTGGCGACGAATCGGTAACAGCCGGCTGGGTCCTCTATGTCGACCACGACATCAGTCTGACCCGGCACCACTGGGGGTTCAGTCGGAGGCAGATGGTACGGCACCTGGAAATAGGCGCTCAGCTCCCGGGCAACCCCCACCATCGACATCACGTCTGGTCGGTTCGGGGTGATGGTGATGTCGAAGACCACATCTGGCCGGGCGATGAGCTCCGAAAGCTCTACACCGATCGGGGCGTCATCGTCTAGCACCAGGATTCCCGTGTGGTCGTCACCGAGGCCCAGCTCGCGCTCCGAGCAGATCATCCCGGCCGATTCAACACCGCGGATCGTTCGTCGCCCGATCTCAAATCCGCCGGCGAGAACGGCTCCCGGTGGAGCGAATGCGACTTTCGCCCTTTCCTCGAAGTTCCATGCCCCGCACACCACCTCCACCTTCTCGTGACCGGTGTTTACGGTGCAGAGACGGATCTTGTCAGCGTCGGGATGGGCGCGGATCCGCTCCACCTGGGCCACGAAGACGGACTTCCAATCGAGCTCGAGGTGTTCGACCTTTTCCACCTCGTGACCCAAGGACGCGAGAGCGGTCCGGATCTCTTCAAGGTCGTCCGTTGGCAGTTCGATGTAGTCGGCCAGCCATTTGAGGGAGACTCTCATGCGCGGAACTGCTCCAGCACCCTCAGATCGTTCTCAACGAAGTGCCGGATGTGAGTGATGCCGTGTCGGACCATGGCCAGGCGCTCAACCCCCATTCCGAAAGCGAATCCCGTGAGGCGCCCGGGGTCGTATCCCACTGCTGTCAACACATTGGGATCGACCATTCCGCAGCCAAGGACCTCGAACCAGCCGGAACCACCACATACCCGGCAGCCCGGATCCTCTCCATCGCAGTTGAAACAGGAGACCAACAGTTGAGCTGACGGTTCCGTGAACGGGAAGAAGTCGGGGCGGAGCTGGACTTTCGTGCGTGGGCCCAGATACTCGCGAGCGAAGTGCGCAAGAGTCCCTTTGAGGTCGGACATGGTGATCCCCTCATCAACGGCCAGGCCCTCGATCTGATGGAAGACCGGCAGATGGGAGGCGTCGGTGGCTTCATTGCGATAGACCTTGCCCGGTACGACCACGTAGACCGGCGGGTCATGGGTCTCCATGTACCTAGCCTGCATCGGTGAGGTGTGGGTCCTCAACAGGATCTCGTCGGCCGGGTCTCCGTAGTCGAGATAAAGGGTGTCTGACTCAAGGCGGGCCGGATGGGTGGGCGGGGTGTTGAGGGCGTCGAAGTTGTACCAGCCGAGTTCCGCTTCGGGTCCTTCGGCGACCCGGTATCCGAGACCAACGAAGATGTCGCAGATTTCCTGGATGGTTTGGCCGATCAGGTGCTCGGTTCCCTGCCCGCCCTTCCAGGCCTCCAGGGTCACATCGACCCGGTCGTCGCTGAGAAGGCGATCGGCCTCTAGGTGCTCCAATTCGGTCCGGCGGGACTTGAGTACGGCGGTGACCGCCGCGGTTATCTCGTTGAGACGGGCGCCGGCCATGGGTCGGTCCACAGGCGCCATCTTTCCGAGTTGGCGCCTGGCTTCGGCAATGACACTCTGGCGGCCAAGCATTTCGGAGTCGACCAGGTCAAGCGCAGCCAGATCCTGGGCGCTGGCAGCCTTGGTGGCGGCGGTTTCGATGACCGAGTCGAGATCCATGGTGGGCGGACGAGGTTACAGGTGCGGAGGGTCGCCGAAGGTCACTAAAAACTCGGCTGGCGGGTGCCACCCGGCAGCGGAATAGCGACTCGTTAACGGTGGTCCATTCACCGCAACGAAGCCTCGTAGGCCAGGATGGTCGCCGCCGCCGCGGCGTTGAGGCTCTCGGTAGGCCCACTCATCGGAATCGTCACCTTCACACCAGCCTTCACCACGACTTCATCGGGTAACCCATGGGCCTCGCTCCCGATCAGGATCGCCAACCGCCCCGGGGGTAGCTGACGCGGCGATACCCCACCCGACATGACCGTCGCCACCTGGACGGCCTCGAGAGCATCCAACTCGTCGACTTCGACAACGGCAGTCTGGAAATGCCCACCCATCCCCGACCTCAACACCTTTGGAGACCAGGGGTCGGCCGATCCCGCAGTCACCGCCACGTCGAGGCCGAAAGCGGCGGCGGTGCGGATCATCGTGCCCAGATTGCCCGGGTCTGAAATCCGCCAGGCCACCAGCACACTCCTGGAGGCGTCTAGTCCACGAGTCGGAATCTCCAAGACTGCCACCGGGCTTTGCGGCGTTTGGGTCGAAGACAGCCTCTTGAGCGCCTCCTCCCCTACCAGCACCAGCTCCGCCCCGGCACGCGAAGCCCATGCAGCGGCCGCCCGGTCCTCGGCCAGCGCATAGACCTCGACGACAGCCTCGCTAGCCGCCACGGCCTCCTCGACCAGGTGAGGCCCTTCCAGCAGAGTGAGTCCCCGGTTGCGGCGTTCGTCAACGCGATGAAGCCGAGCCGTCTCCGCGACCCGGGGGTTGCGGTGGGAGAGGCCCGGCTCCATACGAGGGCTACTTGGCCCTAACGACCTCTACCAGTTGTTTGAACGACTCGGGATCGTTGACGGCCATCTCGGCCAGCATCTTGCGGTCGAGATCCACCTCGGCAGCTTTGAGACCGGCCATGAATGTGCTGTAGGTCATCCCGTGCTGGCGGGCTGCGGCGTTGATGCGGGCAATCCAGAGCCGTCGGAACTGTCCTTTTCTATCGCGCCGGTCCTTGTAAGCGTCCTGCATCGCCTGCATGACCTGCTCGTTGGCGGTGCGAAAACGGCGGCTCCTGGCTCCTTTGTAACCCTTGGCCCGATCGAGAACCTTCTTGTGTGCCTTCTTGGCATGGACGGCGCGTTT
>JAICND010000412.1 GCA_025929005.1 Acidimicrobiia bacterium | reverse complement strand
GCGATGATGGCTCCCATCCCGCGCAGCCGCAAGGGGGTCACGACTTCCTCGAGACCCATATTGAGATAGAAGTCGTTGTCGACGTCGAGAATCGCGGCCGGGGTTTCGCCATCGAGGCCGGCCGCCAGGATGCCGGCATAACCGCGCACAGTCGGCGATTCCGGGGGAGCATCGAAGTAGAGGCGAACCCGGCCGTCCTCCAACCGGCTGGCCAGGAAGAACGGCGTCTGGCATTCGGGAACCCGCTCGAATTCTTCGCGGTGATCGGCTAGTTCAGGCGGCAAGGGCGGGAGCCGCTTGGAGAAGTCCAGCAACGCCTCGACCCGGAACTCCCTGGGTGAGGACCGGAACACTTCGACGATCCGGGCTAGCCGCTCGGGGAGTGCCATCAGCCGAGTGTAGGGCGGGTCACGAATAGCACTACGGTGATAGTGTAAAGAAAGTCGATCGAGACGAGGAGCCTCCCATGTCTGTCCGTGCCGACCAGAACGAGAAGTTCTCTCAATACGCCCATCCGGAGAAGCTTGTCTCAACCGAGTGGCTTGCCCAACACCTGGACGACCCCCAGGTTGTGGTGGTCGAGTCCGATGAAGATGTGCTTCTCTATGACACCGGTCACATCCCCGGGGCGGTGAAGATCGACTGGGTCGCCGACCTCAACGACCCGCTGGTCCGCGACTATCTCGACCCCGAGGCCTTCGCAAATCTGCTATCGAGCAAAGGCATCGGCCCAGACTCGACCGTCGTTTTCTACGGCGACAACTTCAACTGGTGGGCCGCCTATGCGCTCTGGGTGTTCTCCTTGTTCGGCCACGGCGACACCCGACTTCTCGATGGCGGCCGCGCCAAATGGATCGCCGAAGGGAGGCCCGTCACTACCGATGTGGCCTCGCGACCACCTACTGAGTATCCAGTCCCTGATCGCGACGACCGCAAGATCAGGGCCTTCATGGCAGACGTGCTTGCCCACACCAGCGGCGGGCGGCCCCTCATAGATGTCCGCTCACCGGAGGAGTATCGGGGTGAGCGTATGCATATGCCCGACTACCCGAACGAAGGAGCATTGCGAGGAGGTCACGTTCCCGGCGCCAAGAACGTCCCCTGGAAGAAGGCCGCCAACGACGACAACACCTTCAAGAGAGCAGACGAACTGCGGGCGCTGTACGAAAAGGAAGTGGGTCTCTCACCCTCCGACGATGTGATTGCCTATTGCCGGATCGGCGAGCGGTCGTCGCACACCTGGTTCGTCCTCACCCATCTGCTCGGTTACGAGAAGGTTCGCAACTACGACGGCTCCTGGACCGAATACGGCAACGCAGTCAAGGTCCCGATCGAACGGCCCTAAGCCTCTACTTGATGGCCACGATGAATAGTCGGGAGAAGGGGAACAGGGTGGCACCGTCCTCTTCTGGGGGATAGGCCACTCGATACTGCTCGGCCAATGTGGCTTCGAATGACGATCGCTCGGCCTCATTCATTGCGCTCGCAACTGGCCCCAACACTGAGCCTCGGACCCACTCCAGGACCGGGTCAACACCGGTGAGAGTCTGGACATATGTTGTTCGCCACAGATCGAGCGATGTCGCCTCGCCCAGCCAACGTCGATAGTCGGTGATTGCGGCCACCGGATGGCGGCGAAAGGCGGCGCGGGCGGCGTCGGGCCACACCGGCGATTCAAGTAGTCGCTCGGGAATGGTGTGACTGGGTTGGTCCCAGTTGTCGGGCATCTGCACGGCCAGACATCCACTTAGTTTGATGTAACCCAGCAGTCGCGGAAAGAGCCGACCGTGGTCGTCCACCCAGTGGAGGGCAGCGTTGGAGTAGATCACATCGACCGGCTCGTCTGGTTGCCAACGCTCGATCTCGGCCTGATGCCAGGTGATCCCGGGTGTGTTGGGAACGGAGCTCAGCATCTCCGTCGATGCATCGATCCCGACCACCCTGGCCTGCGGCCACCGTTCATGGAGCACCTGGGTGAGCGAGCCGGTCCCACAACCGAGGTCAACCACGACTTCAGGATCGGTGGTGGGGATACGTCCGAGCAAATCGAGTCCCGGCCGCATCCTTTGCTCGGTGAATTTGCCGTACTGGACAGCGTTCCAGCTCTGCATCAACGGGTGCGGCCGGTCTCTTTGGTGATGGTCGCCAAGTGTGAAAGCGCATCACCAGACAAAGGCTCAGTCATTCGCCACGCCCAGTTGCCGTCTTCTTTACCGGGCGTGTTCATACGAGCCTCGGAGCCGAGCCCCAGTAGATCCTGTGCCGGAACCACCGCGGTTTGGGCGCGCGAGGAGTGGATCATGCGAATCAGATCCCAATGGATCTCTTCGCCCCTGGTGCCCGTCGCCGCCAGCAGACGCCTCCGGTTCCGGTTAAGACGCCGCCGATCGTGTCTGTGGTTGTCGCCCCAAAACCAGCCGACGGTGGTGTCGTTGTCGTGGGTGCCGGTGTAGGCGACGACGTC
>JAICND010000331.1 GCA_025929005.1 Acidimicrobiia bacterium | reverse complement strand
CGTTGACGCTGATGTACGAGAAGCGTTCGTCGGCGAGCACCTCAACGCGGTAGTACGGAGACCACGACCAGCCGGGCACCACACTCTGGATCCCCAGGATCACGACGACTCCGGCCAGGGCAACCTTGCCCCGGATCCCGATTGAATGCCCTCCGATCATCAACAACAGAACGGCTATGACTGCCGCCCAAACCACCGGTCTGGCGCGGAGCCCGGCCAGGGCCGCAAAGCCAACGATGCCTGTGAGGCTCCCGAGAATGTCAAGTTTGTAAGCGTCCAGCGGTTCGAATTGCTTGAAGAACGTCGCCACCCGCTGGCCGACCATCGCCATTACTACGGCGGATGCCAGGAAAACGATGGGCAGGATTACCGAGGGTGGCAAGCCTGAGGCCGTCCCCGATCCGATGAAGATCACATCGGCAGCAGACCGATCGACCCCGATGTGAAACACAGCCACAAAGGCAACCAGGAGCAGGAGTGCAACCGGAAGGTGCCGGAACCAGTCCTGTCGCGCGTTGGCCATGAAACCAATGCCAATGCCCAGGAACGATGCCAGCAGGACGAAGTTGGTGAAAAAGGATAAGTAGAGGATCGACTCCCCCAGCCAGCGGATCAACGTGAGCTCCAGGAACAACATCAAGGCACTGGCGAGGAACAGGTCGCGGCCCGAAGCTCTGACAGGTTCAGACATTGCCGCCATTCTTTGCATACGACGTGTGAAGACCGAGGATTCCGGCCCATTGCCGTAGGGCTAGCCCGCCTGATATGCTTATTCCGCCTCGGCGCTTATCGGCCGGGAGCCAATCCTTTGGAGGTAGCACACCCACCCATGTCCACAGAAACCGAAACCGCGCCGCCCGCGCCGGCGCCCGAGGATCCCGTCCCTACGTCGGGGCCGGCAGTCATAGTCCCAACCAGCGTGGAGTCCCTTCCGGACGAGATCGCCGACGATTTCGAGGCGGCCATCGCCCGCACCGTGATTGAGTTCAAGGAAGGTGACATCGTGGAAGGGACCGTCGTCTCGGTTGACGCCGACGGCGCCATGGTCGACGTCGGCTACAAGTCCGAGGGCCTCATCCCCACCGAAGAGCTTTCGATCCGGGCAAGTATCGATCCTTCCACCATCGTCTCTGTCGGCGACAAGATCGAAGCCCTGGTCCTCAACAAGGAGGACGACGAAGGCCGGCTGATCCTCTCGAAGAAGAGAGCTCAGTACGAGCGGGCCTGGGGTCAGGTTCAGAAACTCACCGATCAAGGGGGCACCGTCAAGGGCACCGTCATCGAGGTGGTCAAGGGTGGGCTTATCGTCGACATCGGCCTCCGGGGATTCCTCCCTGCCTCCCTGGTTGACCTTCGCCGGGTCCGGGACCTCGAACCATTCATCGGTCAGGAGATCGAAGCAAAAGTCATCGAGCTCGATCGCAACCGCAACAACGTTGTCCTCTCCCGCCGGGCCTATCTCGAAGAAGAACAGGCCGAGCAGAGGGCGGCCTTCCTCGACGACCTCAAAGAGGGCGAGATTCGCCAGGGTGTGGTGTCCTCGGTCGTCAACTTCGGCGCCTTTGTCGACCTGGGCGGTATGGACGGATTGGTCCACGTGTCGGAGATGTCATGGCAGCACATCTCCCATCCGTCCGAGATGGTCAAAGTGGGCGACAAGGTCACGGTCAGGGTCCTCGAGGTTGATCGGGAGAGGGAGAGGATCTCGCTCTCGATTCGCCAGACCCTGGAAGATCCGTGGGAAGTGTTCTCCCGCGACACCAATGTTGGAGATGTGGTCGATGGGCTCGTCACCAAGACGGTCCCGTTTGGCGCCTTTGTGTCGGTCTCTGACGGAGTCGAAGGCCTCGTTCATGTCTCGGAGATCGCGATCCATAGGGTTGAGTCACCAGAATTGGAATTATCGATCGGGCAAACCGTTCGGGTGAAGGTGACCGAAAAGGACGACGAACGCCGGCGGATCAGCCTCTCCATCAAACAAGCACTACCGGAATGGCAGGAGCGGGTCCAGGTGGCCCCGCAGCCCAAGCGCCCGGCCCGAAGAGAGTTCGAGCGAGAGTTTGGGCCGGCCGAGGCGGAGCCGGAACCGATCACCGTTGACGCGTCTCTGGAAGCAATTCTGCAAGAGTTAAAGGAGCGGGGGATCGGCCGTCGCTAGTAGTTGACCGGACTAGTCACTTGTGCCAGCCTTGTTGCCACCCGTCAGCAATGCGGGCTTAAGGGCGGAGTGTTCCGAGTCGAAGAACTAGTAACAACCTGGCTGCGGGCCCGCCTTTGGAGCGCACTCCCCTGGGGGCTTCGAGCTTGTGACTAAGGAGTTTGGATGGGTAGGAGAGCTTTGGTCTTATTGGTGGCGTTGCTGCTCGCAGGAGTAGCAGCCTTCGCCGTTTTCCAATTCCTGAACGGGATACAAGAGGAAGTCCGGTCGGGCCAAGAGAGGACACAAGTCTTCCGGGCGACGGCGTTTATCCCCGAAGGCGCGGAGGGTTCCCTGGTGCTCCAGTCGGGCCAGATCGCTGCCAGCGAAGAGAATGTGGAAGACCTGCCAGCGGGCATAATCACCTCAGAACAAGAGCTCAACGCTTACCTAACGGGGAGACTGGCGGTTGGACCAATCGAAAACCACGAGATCATTGTGCAAAGCCAGTGGGCCCAACTGACCGTCGACTTGATCCCGTTGGCTGAGCTTATTCCATCCGGGAAACAGGCCCTCACCATAAGCACCGACACTGTGCGGGGCGTAAACGGATTCATCAGACCGGGTGATCTGATCAACATGATCATCACACTCGAGATCGAGTTCAGCCAGATCCCTGTTGATTCGCCGATCTTCGGCATTCCTTCGGACACGACCGCCCCTGACGGCACTGCGACCGAAGAGGAGACGGCGACCGTCACCTACACCCGGTATGTCATGCAGGGACT
>JAICND010000173.1 GCA_025929005.1 Acidimicrobiia bacterium | reverse complement strand
TACTTCTCCCCACAGCGGTATCCGTTGGCGTTCCCCAAACGAGTACCAGATCCCCCCGGGGCGGGTGAAGTCTTCGGAAGGTGGCAGGTAGTAAGCACCCAGTGCCGCTCCCGGGGGAACCCGGTTGACGCTGACCCTTCGTACCTCCTCGGGAACGTCGAAATGAACCCCTTCCAGTTGACGTAGCGCTTCGTTTTGGAGGTTCTGGATGAACTCCACAAAGGCCTCCTGGCTCGGCACCGCATATGTCGGATCGGTTTCCAACAGCTCGATGACTCCCGCCAGGTCCCGGTCCGGATCGATCGTCGCCGCCACCTTTCTCATTTCGGCGTCGAGCCGATGCACTTCTTCCCAACCCCACTCGTACGTCTCGGCCGGGTCGATCAACAGCCCTACAAAACCGTCGGCCTCGGCAATGTAGCGCTCGCGGCCTACCGCATCGGCTACCGGTGACGCAGGCAGGTATTCCGCCTCAAGGTATTGCACGAACTCGGCTACCGCCCCTTGGGCCGTGGTCAGGGCGGTCGAAAGTCGATCACCGCTGGACGCGCCCGGGCCGCTCGCGGCCTTTTCCAGAAGCCCCTGCCACTTACTGGTGGGACCCGCCAGGTGCCTCGCCTGTTCGATGACGGAAAGCACTTGACGCCTAGCCACAGGTACTCCGTCAAGCCTTCCTTGCTCGAGGGACTCACGCAAACCGGTGAGCGGCTGCCCGATGGTCTCCAGACGGGTAGCCACGTTTGCCCATCCGGCTTCGGTACTTGTGTCCATTCGATCGAAGGTGTCGCGCAGGTCGTCGAAGTCTCCAGCCGTGTGTCGGAGTTGACGGAGGTGTTCGCGTCGTTCATAGCCACCCAGGATCACGTCGAGATAGTCGACGATCACGCGGGCGGCGTGTCGCTGCCAACGATCCGGATGGGCAAGGTGATACGCCACGTCTTGTCTCCACCGATGGGCAAGGTGGCGCCGCTGTTCATGCCCTTGGGGGCTGAGATCGTCCCAGAGGTGGTCATATCCAGGCACGCCCAGCAACGTGGCCAGAGTGGGCCGGTCAGCAACTACTTCATCCACCATCTGCACGGCCAGGTCGAAAGGTTCGGACATGGCGCGACGTTAACGCACCCGGTTTAGCCTGCCTCCTGGTGACCATGGCCGACTCCGACACCATCGAGGTCAGACCGGATGAGGCGTTCGACGTCGGTCGACTTCGGGAGCACCTGGCCGGCAAACTTCCCGGGGCCGAGCGTGACCTCGCCGTGCGCCAGTTCGGTGGCGGTCATGCCAACCTCACCTACCTGCTCGACTACGGTCAGGTCGAGTACGTTCTCCGGCGCCCACCGCTGGGACCCGTGGCACCAGGATCTCATGACATGAAGCGGGAATATGAGGTCCTCTCCCGATTGTGGAAAGCGTTTCCGCCAGCCCCCCGGGCCTATCACCTTTGTGAAGACGACAGCGTGATTGGCTCTGCTTTCTTTGTCATGGAACGTCGCCGCGGTGTGGTCATCCGCAACAAAGTCCCCGAGGTCTTCGGGGCGGGTGCCGATCTCGGAGCCAACCGCAAGCTCTCAGAAGTCGTGATCCGGACCCTGGCCGAGTTTCATTCCGTCGACCCGATTGACTGTGGCCTGGATCAACTCGGGCACCCCGAAGGATTCCTGCAGCGTCAGGTGGAAGGTTGGCTCCAGCGATGGCAGAAAGCCAAGCACGAGGACAACCCCACTGCCGAACGCGTCGCCGCCTGGGTCGCAGCGCGCATCCCCTCCTCGCCACCCCCGACCCTGGTCCACAACGACTGGCGTCTGGACAACATGGCGGTCTCCCCTAACGATCCTGCCGAGTGCACAGCCGTGTATGACTGGGACATGTGCACCCGCGGAGATCCGCTCGCAGACGTGGGGACGCTCCTGGCCGTTTGGTACGAAGAAGGTGAGGTGCCCGCCACCCTCAACCCGATGCCCACCTCCGTTCCGGGCTTCATGAATCGCAGCCAGGCGCTGCAGCTGTATGGGGAACAAAGCGGGCGCGACGTCTCCGGGATCGGGTGGTACCTCGTGTTTGGGACCTGGAAGCTCGGCGTGGTCCTTCAACAGATCTTCATCCGCTGGCATCGCGGTCAGACCAAAGATCAACGATTCGCCGGAATGGGCGATGCCGCCCGTCGCCTCTTCGAACTGGCAGACGAGCGGGTGCCCCTTTAGGCGAGAGCCGAGAGGGTTCGTAGCCCGGCCGGATCACCGGCTGTGACCGGAACCACCATCACCTCAACCCCAGCCTCCCGATAGGAGTCAACACGTCGGGCGACCTCTCCTTGATCCCCAAGCGCGGCCACTTGCCCAACCTGATCGTCGGACAGCATTGCTGCCAATTCGGAAGGCCGCACCCCCTGGCGAGCTGCCGTGACCGCCTCGTTCAGGCCCGCGGCGGTGAGAGCCTGCGAGTAGCCAGGGGCCGCCAGATACAAAGCCAGCTGGCGGGCAACCTGGGCACGTCCCGCTGGGGTGGGATCAACCCCGGCGACCAGCCACACCGCCACAGGCTTACCGTTCGCCGTCGCCCGTTGCACGACTTCAACAGGCACCAGGTTGAGAACAATGCGATCGGCACATGCTGCTGCCGCCCTCATCATGCGGGGACCCGAGGCGGCAACCGTTATGTGGGCGGTCTGTGGACCCAAAGCCGAACGAAATCCATGCGATTCGAAGCGGCCCGAGTGATTGGTCCGATCACCTCTGAGAACCTCACGGATCAAAGCGACTGCCGCCGATAGCCGCTCCGCTTCACCTCCCCAATTCCGACCATGCCACTTCTCAACCACGGCGGGACTTGACGCACCTACGGCCAGCCGGGCCGGCCGGTCACCGAGAACACCAACCGAGGCCACTCCCATGGCCATCTGCACCGGGTCTCGCAAGCCCAGGGCCAACGGACCCACCGTGATCGTTGCCTGCCGGGTGCGGACAGCAAGGGCACCGCCGAGGGCGAACGCGTCAAAGTGAAGCATCTCCCCCATCCAGATTTCCCCGAACCCCAGCTGGTCGGCGAGGAGGCCGACTTCGACAGCCTCGGCCGCGGGACGATCGAGCCAGAAGGGAATGACCACGCCAGCCGCTCGCGATGGTGTACCGGGGACCACGAAACCGATCAAAGCACGTTCAGAGTTGGCTGGTATCCCCCTCCATGCCGAGCATCACGCGACCAGCGAGCTCCCAGGTGGGCTGCGCCACCATCATGTGCTGAGTGGCGGTGTGGATGTCGCGCAGGTGACGCTGCAAGGGCGATCTCGTATAGACGGCCGAGCCACCTGCCAATCCGTACATGAGGTCGACCGCCTGCCGACTGACATCGACGGCATGGGTAGCCGCCGCCCGCAAACGAGCGCGCTCTTCGAGAGTCGCTGGGAAGGAGGAAACCGCCGTGCTGTCGAACAGATACAAGGTGGCGGCACCGACCATGGCTTCGGCTCTGGCCACTGCCTCTTGCACCGCTCCCCGGTCGGCCAATCGTCGCTTGGAACCCGTCGGGATCTTGGCGCCCGCCAAATCGACAAGCTGATCGATGGCGCCGCGGGCGATGCCAAGGCAGACCGCCCCGATTCCGGCGGCCAGCAACCCGAAGATCGGAAACCGGGCGGGCGCCTCGGTGGTGGTGGGGCGGCCGGTGAGATCAAACACTCTGTGGTCAGGTATCGGACAATCACGTACGGCGACATCGTGGCTCGCCGTCGCCCGGAGACCAATCACATCCCAGGTGTCGATCACCTCGACATCCCTCATCGGGAGAATGATGCTGAGCAGCCGGCCCTCGGTATCGAGAGCTCCCAGGCTGATCCAGTCGGCGTCAACCGATCCCGAGGCAAAGGGCCAGTGTCCCGAGAGAGTCATTCCAGTGCTGGAAGGACTAACCGTGCCGCGTGGTGCCAGGACCCCCGCCACCAGGACATCGGGGCCTGGCGCGTAGACCTCCGCCAGCGCGTCAGCACTCAGATAGTGCGCGCCCACCGATGACGTCGCATAGATCATCGTCACCCAGCCTGCTGAACCATCAGCCGTCGCAATCCCCCTGATGGCCTCGAGGATCGAGAGCACCTCCGGCTCAAAACCACCGACACCCCGTGGGATGGCCATCGCTCCGAGGCCCGTATTGCGAAGCAGCTCGACCACGGTCGGGGCGATCCTTCGGTTGAGTTCAGCCTCTCGCGCGCTTAGGGCTGCCGCCTCGGAAACCGACTGGACAACAGTCGCGAGAGAAGAACTGGCTCTAGAGAGCACATTAAGATACTACCATCAAAATCAGACAACGACTCCAGATCAGTTAGCATGGTCGATTGATGCCAACGTTCCCGGCCACCAGAAAAACGCGGGCGACCCACTCGGGGTTGATTGCCGCCACTAGGGACGTTGCCAGAAGAACCGGAACCGTGGCGCCAGAGCTGGTTGCCGACGCGGCCGGAGTATCACCCGCAACCCTCTATTCGTACTTCGGCAGCAAGGACATCCTCCTGGCCGCCGCCTTCGACGCAGCCCTCGATGACATCAACCAGTCAACCTCCTCCATTCTCTCGGTGGAGCGAATGCTTGAGAGCGGTTGGGAGAACACCGCCAGGGCTCTGGTTCGTTCGGTGGTTCG
>JAICND010000058.1 GCA_025929005.1 Acidimicrobiia bacterium | reverse complement strand
TACCCGTGGATGTCGCTCGGATCGCTGCGGTGGTTCCAAGTGGTGACTGCCTTCAACCCCTTGACCTACCTCTCGGAAGCGGTACGGGCGGCGGTGGTGCCGGAAGTACCTCACATTGCGCCTTGGATCTGTCTTCTCGGATTGGTGGTGGGTGGGACGATCTTCACCGGGATCGGGGTGTGGGGATTCATGAAACGGGCCATCTCGTGAAGGAGAAAGGGATCGTTGTCCCCCACAAGGCAACCCGCGCCAGGCCGTAGAGTTGGTCCGTGGCTGTCAGACGGGGCCAGGACTCCCCGGCACTCGAACGTGCGTGGCTTGAATTCCCATGGGGACGTCTCAACGTGTGGCGGGCCGGAGAGGGACCGGCGGTCGTTGCGTTGCACGGACTCGGTGGATCGGGCCGTTACTGGAACGGCCTAGCTCCCCTCCTCAAACCGGGTCGGACGCTCTTATCGCCTGACCTGGCCGGCTTCGGGCAGTCCGACAAACCAGCCCTTCGTTATGACCGCGAGTTTCATCTCGCCAATCTCGACGGGCTTATCGACACCCTCGGCGACGGGGCACCGGTAGTCCTCGTCGGTCACTCGATCGGAGGAGTACTGGCGGCGCTGTGGGCGGTGCGACATCCACAGCGGACCGCCGGCCTCGCCCTGATCAGCACTCCGTTTCCGCGGGAGGGGATCGTCCCTCCCCCGGCTCTCCGAATCGCTCACAGCCCTCCCGATGATCGTGGAAGTGAAATAGCCATCGGAGTTGTCCGAACGGTATGGCCGCTGGTCCACCTGGCCGCTCGAGCCAGCCGGAGATATCCAGCGGAAGTGATCAGCGACTATGGACGCCAATCCATAGCGGCGCGCGCCGACACGATGTGGACCTTGTTGGGCGATCTCTCGATCGAAGAGGAGTTGGAGAAACTACGGGACCTACCCCCGTCTACTTCCGCACTTCTCCTCTCGGCCGCTGGCGACCCCCATTCCGGTGACACGGAACTGACAAGGTGGCGCCGCTTCCTGCCGAATGCGGAAATCAACATCGTCCCCCGCGGAGGTCATCAGTTTCTTCTCAGAGACGGATTCACGCCGCTGGCTGATTGGATCAATAGATGAGAATCGCACCCTCATGAAGCCGAGTCCTTTCGAGTCCCTTCCCCCTAATCAAGCTTCCGCAGAGGGAGAAGCGGGTGGGCGGCGGCTCTTTGGCAGCTTCGCTACGACTCTCGCATAGGACTCGTCCACAGCCTCATGGATCTCGTCGTCTGGGATCGCTCCCTGGATACTCAGGCGGTTCCAACCCGAGCGGCCAATGTAGGCCAGCACCGAAGCGTCACCGGGGTAGCGCACCAACCACTCGTCTGCCTCGTCCCGGTTGGCGCCGCATTTCACGCCCACTGCACTCCCGTCTCCCAGGAAGGCGAAGATCTTGTCGCCGACTTTGACGACGACGTCTTCCTCCCACGGCATATCCTCCCAGGCGCCCGGCTTGGCAAGGCAATACTTCAACAGCTCGTCCTGAGTCATCACTCCGATGTCAGCGGCTGCCTCGAGGTGAAAGCGTCCAGTACGACGGTGGCGTCGGGCTCCGTGCGGACCACGTAGGAGACACCACCCTCCTCCGCACCGTGCACCGGGAGTGAAACCGAATCGGTCACCCCCGCCATCCTCATCTGCAGCCCGGTCCTCAGGAGGGTGAAGACGTTCACGCTGGAGTCGACGGCGAGATGTGATCCAACCGCGTTGAGTAGTAGTGGAGTCCGGAGCAATCCCGAAGGTGAAGACGCCTTCTGCATGATTGCCAGCAAGACCTCGCGTTGGCGGCTGGTACGAGTGATGTCGCCGCCACCTTGGCCCACCCATTCTCCGTCAACGAATTCCTCGTAGCTCCGCGACCGCGCATAGGCGAGAGCGGTAGCGCCGTTGACGTTGTGAGTCCCCGCTTCGACCCCAAGTCCGGACTTGGCGTCCCGGGCGGCGTAGGGAAAGTGCAGTTCGATGCCACCAAGGGCGTCAACGATGGCGGCGAAGCCCCCGAACTCGATCTCTAGATAGTGATTTGGACGGATCCCGGTGGCGAGCGCCACCGTCTCCACCATCAGTTCCGGCCCTCCGATCGCATAGGCGGCGTTGATCCGGTTGACCCCGTTTCCGGGGACCTCCACCCTGAGGTCGCGAGGGAGTGATAGGAGTTGACGTCGGCCATCGCCTACCTGGGCAAGGATGATCACGTCGGCTCTGGCTCCCGAGAAGTCTCCGAAGACGTCTCCAAGGTCAGGCGGGAGGTTCTCACGGCTGTCGCTGCCGACTATCAAGTAGATCCCGTTGCCAGGTGCCAGCGAGGAAAGATTGCCCGCATCGCGCATGCGGGTGTCAGTGAGCAACGCCAGCACCAGGAAACCGGCGGTGGCGATGATTGCCAGAATCAGAAGTCGCAGCACCCACCGCTGCCCGCGGCTATATCGCCGACGACGGGTGGGCGCTGGCGCGGTTGGAGTCTGAGTTTGGCTCATGGTGAAGGGAGGCTGGAGTTCGGACGGGGTGAGGTTGAACGCTAGCCCTTTGTCGGCTCTAGCCGGAACCAGGACGCGTGGCTATCCCACTCAGGTTCGGAGCTATGCGCCGAATCTAAGAGTCAGGCAGCGAGTGAAGCTACCGCTTCAGCGGTGACCCGGTCGAGGTCGAATTCGTCCATCAGGCAACGGACAATGGCGTCGTCGTCGAGTCCCTGTTTGTCGAGATACCGAGCAGCCCTGCGCGCAAAATCGAGATCGTGACTGGGCGGTTCCCGATCCACGATTCGAAGCAGTTGGGAGACCATGCGCACCTCCTCACGGAGGTTTTACCCTTCAACTGGCCCCGTCAAACTAGGCGCCATCACCAATCGGAGTCAGCCGGATAATCGGAATCAGACGGTCGGTGATCTGCTCATATTTTCCGTAGCCTGGTGCGAGCGAGACGACCATCTTCCAGGCTTGCGCTCGCTCCTCGCCCTCCAGTGACTCGGCATGGACCTTCACCGGGCGTTTGCCAATCGTCACCGAAACCTTGTCGGGGTTCTTGGCCAGGTTGTAGCACCAGGACGGGTGCTGAGCAGCTCCCGCATTGGATCCAATGACGAGCCACGAGCCGGGACGGCGGGGGTCGTCGAATCGCCCCAGTGTTGCGTGTCGCGGCGCGCCGCTCTTAGCGCCGACTGTGTGTAGCTCGAGCAGAGGCCGGCCCTGCACCTTCATCCGATCCCCCAAGAATCGGTACATAAGGTGGCTCAGATTCATTCCGGCCTTCGCTAACGGCCGGACAGCTCTCGGCAACACGGATCCCCGGGTTCCACGGGGTGAGAGCTTGACCGTCACCAGACCTCCTTGCTTTCAACGCGATGTTACGCCTCAGGATGAGTCGAGGTTTGAGGGGCAAGTTGGCTGGCTAGTTTCCCCGCAGTCCTAGAGGAGGAATCTCATCGACTTCGAGCGCATCTTCATCGGCGACGCCCCGCTTCTATTCGCTCTGGAAATCGCACTGCGGACCACCGTCATGTATCTGTACACATTGGTGCTGGTCCGACTGCTCGGTAAGAGAGGCATGGCCCAACTATCACCGTTCGAAATGGTGATCATCGTCGCCCTGGGCTCTGCAGTGGGCGATCCCATGTTCTACGCGGACGTGCCCCTCATCCACGGCATGCTCGTCGTATCGGTGGTCGTATCGTTGGAGCGTCTAATCGTCCGGCTGACCGAGCACAACCAGTGGCTCGAACAGGTGGTCGAAAGCGCGCCGGTCCTCTTGGTTGCCGATGGCGACGTCAAGCACCAGGCCCTCGAGGACGAGGATCTCTCCGAAGCCGAACTGTTTATGGCATTGCGCGAGAGCGGGATCGAAAATCTCGGCGAGGTGCGGCTGGCGTTTCTCGAACCAAGCGGGAAAGTGACGGTTTTTCGGGCTGAGGGTGCCTCCGAGGGGCGGTCGGTGCTGCCGGCCACCTAAGGCTTGTTCGCCCAGCTCGTTGCCGGAGGTACCGTGACACAACCATGACTGATCCGATCCTTGAGCTGACCGAGCTGTCCATGCCCTGGATGGGTGTGGACCCGTTCATTTTCACCGTTCACCATGTCGATCACTACCCGGCCGGCAACGAACTCCAGGGCCCCTCGGGGTCTCTCACCGGACGCCGGCTCGGGGCGGACTTCTCGTATCAAGACGGGTGGAGCATGTATCACGGTCGCCGGGTGCCTGGCTTCCCTCAGCATCCCCACCGCGGGTTCGAGACGGTGACGGTCGTGCGCCGCGGCTATGTCGATCACTCCGACTCGCTCGGTGCGACCGCCCGCTACGGACAGGGCGACACCCAGTGGTTGACCGCCGGAGCCGGGATCCAGCACGCCGAGATGTTCCCTCTCGTCGACCCTGTGCGCCCGAACGAACTCGAGCTTTTCCAGATCTGGCTCAACCTTCCACCCGCTTCGAAGATGGTCCCTCCCTACTTCCGGATGCTCTGGTCGGAGGAGATTCCGACAGTTGTGGCCGAGGGTGGGCTAGTGACCGTCGACGTAATCGCCGGCCGCTTCGACACCTATGAAGGTCCGGCTCCTCCCCCCGATTCGTGGGGATCACACCCCGGATCAGACCTTGCCATCTGGCTGATCCGCCTCGCCCCTGACGCCCGTTGGGAACTTCCGGCGGCACCGCCCGGAATCAATCGCATGCTGCACCTGTTTGTCGCCTCCGACGTCGAAGTGGCAAATACCAGGGTTGGCGTCAATACAGGGGTTCGACTTCGCGCCGAGGTCACCACCTCCCTCGTCAACCACGGAGATCCGGCCGAATTCCTGCTCCTGCAGGGCCGCCCGATTGGTGCTCCCGTTTTTCAGATGGGGCCATTTGTGATGAACAGCGCAGAAGAGATTGCCCGGGCGATCGTGGACTATCGCACTACCGAGTTTGGTGGCTGGCCGTGGGAGAGTCCGGAACCGGTCCACGACCGCACCAAGGGTCGCTTCGCTCTGCACGCAGATGGACGGATCGAACATCGCGATCGTCCCGCCGTGCGTCTGAGCGACCGCTAGAACATCCCGAGTTCGTTGGGCGACTTCTCCGTGACCTCTTGACCGACATCCCAGAGTTCGACGATGCGATCGTCTTCGAATCGGAAGATGTGGATGACCGACCATCCGGGGTCATTGCTGTCATGCCGGATGCGAGCATGAACAGCCACCAGATCTCCATCTTCGATCGCTCGGAGTACTTCGAGAACCTTGTCGGGGTTCTGGGCTGCGTTCTTCTCCATCCCTTTGATAAGTGACTCGGCGTCGCTGGGGAGGTACGGATTGTGGTGACGGAAGTTGGGGCCGACATAGCTGTCGAATGCTTCACGCGGTACTCCGGCGGCACTGAGGCGGAGAAACTCGAGGGCCGCCTGTTTGCGGGTGCCGTGAACAGCGTGCCCCGTTGGCATCGAGTGTTCCGTGGTAATCGCCCAAGGAGCGCTCATGGGACCTCCTTCCAGACTGGTTGCAGCCTCATTTCCCAAATATGGGTTGCTACAAACGGGTGTTCTGGAGACGTTGGGTTAGTCACCACGGCAAGATAAATATGGGTCAATGAGATTCAATACGGTGATCGAACTCGGCGGCAAGACCGCCACTGGCTTCGAGGTTCCGGCCGATGTCGTGGCCAACCTTGGCAAAGGCAAGAAGCCGGCCGTCAAAGTGAGGATCGGGCATCACACCTATCGCAGCACCGTCGCCGTGATGGACGGCCGGTTCATGCTTCCCCTCAGCGCCGAGAACCGCGAAAGCGCCGGAGTGGCTGCCGGCGACGATGTAGAGGTTGAGGTCGAACTCGACACCGAACCGAGGACGGTCGACCTACCTGCAGACTTTGAGAAAGCTCTGGCGAGAGACAAGGTCGCGCAGGAAGCCTTCCAGGACCTCAGCTACAGCATGAAACGCTCGCACGTTCTGTCGATCGAAGGGGCCAAGACTCCCGAAACCCGCCAGCGGCGGATCGAAAAGACCATGGCTACCTTGCGGGAGGGACGATGAGTGTCTTCACACCAGCTGAGATCAAGTATCTCCGCTCCCAGACTTTGGGGCGGATCGCCACGGTCGGAAAGGACGACCAACCCCACGTGACGCCTGTGACGTTCCACTTCAACGACGAAGAGGACGCCATCGACGTGGGCGGAATCACCTTCGGCGACACCAAGAAGTGGCGCGACGCCATCCGCAATCAGCGGGTGACCCTTCTCATCGACGACGTTCTCACCGATCCCCGCCGGGCCCGGGCCTTGGAGATTCGGGGAGTCGCAGAGCTCCACGAGACCGGAGGCGAGAGCATCAACCCACGCTTTCCTAAGTTCGATCCGCATTTCTTTCGGGTTCGCCCTCAACGAATAGTCAGTTGGGGAATGGAGGACGGCGGAACCGATCCCCGGTCGTTCCAGGTGAGCTCGCGCTCGACCAGAAGCGCTTAGGCAAGGACGCATGCCATGAGCGGATACACGGTTATTCCGACCATCAGAGTCAAAGACATGGCGGAGGCGCTGAACTTCTACGAAAACGTCCTTGAGTTCAAACTCGAGCGAGGGGGACCCACCGAGGTGAACTCGTCGATCTCCCGGGGTGACGCCCGCATGATGGTCGAAGTGCCCACTGATATGTACAGCGAGGGGTACAACGCCGCCATTGCGAAACGAATCGGTTCGACCTCGCCCATGGCCCTCTACATCGAGGCCTCCGACCTCGAGGACTTTTACGGCCGCCTCACCGAGGCCGGGGTCACGATCGTCGATCCCCTGGCTGATCGGCCTTGGGGCCAGAGCGAGTTCACCATCGAAGACCTGGCCGGCAACTGGTTGACGTTCTGGATGGCACCCGCCCCGGAGGAGTAAGGGCGGACTTCAGTCGACCTCTGGGTCCTGGTCCGTTGCCATGGCACCTTGAGGGCGGTACTCGTCGACGACTGTGGCAAACGTGCTGGCCGGTAGCCCCAATTCAAACACGAGCAACAGAAGAAGCAGCCCGAGGTTGGCCAGCACCAGCGCCACGATCATCACCAAGAACGCAACCGCGCTGATCACGTAGAAGGGCTTCACCGAATACGGCTCCGGCCAGGCGGCAGGGTTACGCGCCGGACTCGACCGAACCGTGCTCAATATCGAGAGAACCATCATCATGCCGACCCCGGCCCGAATCGCCCAGTCCCCTGATCCGGTCAAGTAGAAGACCGGTACTGGGGTCAACGCCGCACTTGCTGTGTCGAGCGAGGCCCGGACGATTATCCGAGCGCGCCACAGGGTGACGCCATCCCAGGTGTGTGGCGGCCTGAAAAGAGTGAGAAGGCTGGCAAACCCGGCCAGACTCACAGCCAGCCCGGCGATACCCATGAGATAGAACTGGCCTTCAATATCACGATTATCCCTCAGGCAACGGGCCGAGAGCAGCCACTAGCCGACTCGATAACCGCAGCAAAGGCTTCGGGCTTTTGAAGAGCGCAGGCGTGGCCGGCGTCCTCAATCGTGATGACAAGTTCAAGAGGCAGGGTCACTTCACGGTTGGATACGTGTAAAGACCAAGGTCCGCCAGATCGGGTGGGTTTGGTCATATGCACTCTGGAATCCTGCTGACGCCATGAGCTCGATCATCGGTTCGGTGGGGTGAACAAACCCCCGGAACTGCATACCGCGCAATCTCAACGGGAGATTG
>JAICND010000440.1 GCA_025929005.1 Acidimicrobiia bacterium | reverse complement strand
TCAACGAGTAGGGGACCGTTGAGGACGAAGATCCCACCATCCGCCTCCCTCCCGATCAGCCGACCGCTCTCCCGGATCATCTCTTCGAGCGCAACTTGCAGGTCCTGGGCATACGACCCTGGTTTCTCGTTGATTATCACGAGATCGGCAGCCAGGCCCTTGCTCCGCAGGTACTGCTGGGCTCGCAGCAGATCCCGCACCAGACCCCGTTCCTCAGGCTGATCGATGCGCACGAGGATGATGGGAAGATCGCCTGAGATGCCGTGGTGCCAGAGGTTCTCCTGACTGATGGCGACAGCCGTCACCTGGCTTTGCTGGTTTCGCAACGCCGGGTCGGCGTAAACCAGACCAGCGGCAAGCTGTTGGAACACATGAGCCTGGTCGGGATCGACGTGCAAGTGATGGAGGCGAACCTGGGCCTGGGTCCAGGCGAGGGTCAGGCTCCGCTCAAAGGTCGCCGGGTCGGAGAACTTGTCGATCAGATCGAGCGCCTCGGTTCGGGTTGTGCCGATCACGGTGGCAAAGTCGAGATGGGCTGTGGCTCCCGGCAGGATCCGGACTCTTCGGCGCAGGCTGAAGACAGGGTCGAGTACCCGGCCGACGGAGTTCGATAACGGGCGATCTATGGCGGCGGCCCGGTGGATCTGGTTGCCCCTACCTAGGAACCGAGCCCGATCGGTCTCGAACTGCAACCCTCCCACGACCTGACCTGTGACCGAGAGGACATGGCCCGCCCATACCGTCTCTTCTTCGGCTGAACGGGGTCGCCGCGTTGCCAGAAGGGCGTCGTATCCAGAAACGGCCTCGGTCTGAACGAAGAGATTTGCGAAGGCTGGGTGAGCGGCTTCGACCCGGGGAGGGGCCAGCACCAACTCCGAGTACGAGGTGACCTCTACCTCGCGCGGAGTTGATCCCAGGTTGGTGAGGCTCAGACGCCGCACCTCGGCGTCGTCCTCTTCGGACACCACGACCGTGAGGGCGGTGGCGACGTTGCCGTCACGACGCCAGATCTCAGCCTTGTCTTCGGTGAAGGCAACCTGATATGCGTCCGGCTCTGCCATGGTCGGTTGGTATCCCGCCGACCAGACCCGGCCTGTCCCATCCTTGACGAACAGGTAGGTGCCGAAGTTGTCCAGGGTCGGATCCTCCCGCCAACGATTTACGGCCAGGCCACCGCGTCTGCTGTACCCCGAGCCGGCGGCGGTGAGAAGGGTGGTGAATCGCCCGTTGGAAAGAAGATGAGCGATCGGAGCGGGTCCATGCGGTGACGTGATCCTTCTGATGACTCCAGCCGCCTCCACCGCCGGCCGGACTGCCTGGGCGACTTCTTCTGCGCGGGGCCGGGCCACCTCGACATCGCGAGGCACCTTCTCATGGAGCAGCAGTTCGGCGGACCGGACGGTGGCGTCGGCGTGGAACAGGCTTCGCGCAAATCCATCGAGCACTACGTTGGCGACGGCGACCAGCGACATTGCCTGGTGGTGGGCCATGTAGGCACGGACCAGAACCGGCTCACCACTCTCCGGAAGGCGGGTGGCGGTGAAATCGACCGCTTCGTAGTACCCGTAACTGCCGAGAGCACCCAGTCGATCGAGCCGGGCCAGGTTGGCCACCGACTCCCGCGGCTCCACCATGGCAGCCAGCATCGTGGCGTAAGGGGTCACAACCAGGTCCTCGGACAAGCCGCGTTCGAACCCGAGACCGGGAATCCCGAACGCCCGGTACTGATAGACCAGCCGGACATCCCGCGCCGAATACGCCGCCTCTGATATCCCCCAGGGGACCTGACGGGAGTTTCCGTATTCGATCTGGCGGCGAACTACGGCCCGATAAGTGGCGTCGAGGATGCTCTCTGGAGGTGAACGCATCACGAGCAGCGGCATGAGATACTCGAACATCGAACCCGACCAGGAGATGAGCGCCGCGTCGGTCCCCATTGGGGTCATGGACCTTCCCAAACGGAACCAGTGTGAAGGAGGCAGGTCTCCTTTGGCGATCCCTACGAAGCTGGCAAGTCGCGCCTCCGAAGCGAGAAGATCGAAGTGGCTTTGATCAAGGGCCGAGTCGCCCATCCGAAAGCCGATCGCCAGCAGCTTGTTGTCCGGGTCGAGCAGGAATGAGAAGTCCATGGCATGGGCCATGCTGGCCGTGGTGTCGGCCAGGGCGGTGAGCCGGATCGCCAGCCGTTCTCGAGTGGAGGCTTCATTCAGAAGACGGTCGTCGCGTAGGTGCCCCTCCACAGAAGCCACCAGAGCCTCGGCGAGGACGGCCAGTTCCTCGGCCCCTTT
>JAICND010000519.1 GCA_025929005.1 Acidimicrobiia bacterium | reverse complement strand
CTAGTGCTCGCGGCCGCACCTCTAATCGTCTTCGCCTCAACCAACATCGGGCTGCAGAGCACCGGCGTCGACGATCATGCCGCCGCCGGCCACTACGGATTCGTGACCGCCTTCAGCTTCACCATCATCGGGATGGGTCTATTGGCAAGCCTGCGACCAAACGGCTGGAGGCTCACCGCCTGGGTTGCCGGCCTCTTACCGCTCCTCCTCGGGCTCGCCTCGCTCATCTACCCGGTCAGCTCCAGCCTCAGCCCGCCCTGGGCACTGGCAGCGATCGCCTGGGGTATCGGGTTCGTCGTAGTGGCCGAACGGAGCGGGGCCACGGAGTTGGCGCTGGTTCGGGATGGGGGAGAGCGACGACAGACGCCAAGTGATCAACTGCCAAGCTGATCCTCGAACGAAGCTCCCACAATGAACGAAGCCCCCACAATCGAGTCATTCGCTCGAGGTGGGTGGGTTTGCCAGCCCATCTGTCTCGGCTGGTGCGCCACCTCAAGGACAACGCCAACGGCTACGGCAAGCACCGCATCGCGCGTCCGCCTAGCCGAAGGGGCCAGCGATGGCAGAGAATGCCTCTCGTAGGAGAGCCTCAGCCGGCTATGCGTCAAGGTCGATGTATCGTGACATCCGCTGGCCACTCTGCGTGACCGAGGCGGCAAAGCTGATTCGGCCGGCTGGGATTTGCCGACCGATGTCCGTCGTCATGAATCCACTGGTGGTCGCCCTAGGCTGGGCAGGGTTGCCACAGACGAAACGAAGATGAGACCTCGCCTCCTTGCCGTGGATGTTGCCGGCGAGGGCGAGCCATTGGTGCTTATACCCGGTGGACTTACCGGGTGGCTTTCGTGGATCCCCCACCAGGTACGTCTCAGCGACCGTTACCGGACCATCAGGGTCCAACCCATCCACAACGAGTTGGGCTCAGCTGGCGTTCAAGGTGATCCTTCCTACACCCGTGAGGTGGCGGTTGAAAGCCTCCTCCTCACGGTCGACCACCTTGAGATCGAACGGGCACACTTCGCGGGATGGTCGGCGGGGGGCAAGGGCCTGCTTGACTTCGCTATGGCTCACCCCGAGCGGCTGATGTCGATGACTCTCGTCGAGCCGGCTGCCGACTGGATTCTCGAAGCGGTGGGGGAGTCCGACCGGGAACATCAGGAGTCCGTTGCCTTCCTTGACTCGCTGGCAGGCCAAGAAGTCTCGGATGACGACCTGGCCCGATTCCTCTTCGTGGCCGGTTTCGTCCGTGATCCGGCTCAGGCTCGGTCCGATCCGTATTGGGACCGGGCGTGGCCCCATCGGATGACTCTCTCTTGGCTGTCGGAGAAGCTGATGGGATCCGACCACTCGATGGCGGACCTAGCGGTGGTGCGCTGCCCAGTGTTGTTGACCAAAGGAACCGATACAGGGAGAGTGGAACGAAGGGTTGTCGACCTACTTGCGCTGCACCTCCCCAACGCAAGAGTGGTCGAGCTGGAGGGCAGCCACGCTCACCACATCGAAAGCATTGACAGATTCCTCGAAGCACTCGAGGAGCATCTCGAGGCCAGCCTGAACGCCTGACCGGCGTCCACCCAGCCGAAGCCCACGACCCGGCACAGGCTGATACTCGGGGGTGTTGAGGCGTGGCAATCTTTTCATCAAGTT
>JAICND010000162.1 GCA_025929005.1 Acidimicrobiia bacterium | reverse complement strand
CGGGCGACATGGCCACGTCGCTGAGAAATGATCCGGAGGGCGGCGGAGCCGCGTACGGGTCCCCGGGTTCAGGGCCCTGGGTGGCGTCGAGAAGAGCGGCCGAGTCGCGCACCGAGCGAGTTATGGCGTGGGCAGCGCTGAGCCCGAACCAGGACTCTCCCACTACGGGCCCCGCTGGAGTGCGCCCTCGTGTGGGCTTGAACCCAAAGAGACCGGTGAGGGCGGCAGGGATCCGGATCGATCCTCCGCCATCGGAAGCATGCGCCACAGGCACCATTCCGCCCGCCACGGCCGTGGCAGCACCCCCGGACGAACCACCACAACTCCGATCAAGGTCCCAGGGGTTGCGGGTGATCCCGTGTAGCTCTGGCTCCGTCACCGGAGAGAGGCCGAACTCGGGAGTGTTGGTCTTCCCGAGGATCACCAGACCTGCCGCCTCGTAGCGGTCCACCAAAGTTCCGTTGTAGTTGGGGACATAGTCACGCATCGAGCGGGATCCGTTGGTCAGCGGTGCCCCTCGGTATGCCAAACCGAGATCCTTCAGAAGGAAAGGGACCCCGGCAAAGGGCCCATCCGCCAGCTTCCGGTTGTGCCTGGCCCGGGCACGGTCGTACGTCTTCCAGATGACCGCGTTCAGGGCTGGGTTGCGTTGCTCGATGCGTTCGATGCCAGCCTCGAGCACGTCACCGGCACTCACTTCCTTACGCCGGATGAGGTCGGCTAGACCGAGACCGTCGAATTGCTCGTATTCGGGAAATGTCACGTCAGGGGACGGTAGACGTGAGGTGCAACAGTTCGGCCACAATGAGGGTTATGTCAGTGCTAACTGAGCTATCCGGACGGGTCGGGTTGGCCTTCGCCGACGAGGGACTCGATCCGGCTCTGGGCGAGGTGGTGGTGTCCCAACGACCAGAACTTGCACAGTTTCAGAGCAACGGCGCTCTCGCTGCCGCCAAAAGCACCGGCCGGAGCCCCCGTGACGTGGCCGAAGCGGTCGCCACGAGGCTTGCGGCCGACCCTGGCTTTGCCAAGGTGGAGGTGGCGGGGCCCGGGTTCATAAATCTCACGCTTTCCGATGAATCGCTCGCCGCCTATGCGGAATCGTCGGCTCGGATGGACACGCTGGGCGTCGAGACCGCTACGCAACCCGAGACAGTGGTGGTCGACTATGCCGGACCCAATGTGGCCAAGGCGATGCACGTCGGTCATCTCCGGGCCACGATCATCGGCGACTCGTTGCAGCGGATCTTCCGTCTCCTCGGTCACAACGTCATCAGGGATCCTCACTTCGGAGACTGGGGATTTCAGATGGGACTGGTGATTGCCGCCATCGCCGAAGAACAGCCTGACCTTCCCTACTTCGACCCGGAGTACCTAGGCCCCTACCCCGATGAGTCACCCGTGACCCTCGATGATCTCCAAAGGATCTACCCCGAAGCCAACTCGCGATCCGAGCAGGATCCCGAGTTTGCTGCCCGTGTCCGCGACACGACGGTCGACCTCCAACGCGGCCGGCCCGGCTACCTCGCTCTTTGGAAGCACATGAAACAGGTGTCGGAGGAGAGTCAACGGCGCGACTTCGCCGACCTCGGCGTCGAGTTCGACCTGTGGTACGGGGAGTCCGATGTTGCCGATCGACTCGAACCGATGGTGCAGCGACTACGCGAGAGCGGAGTCGCAGAAGAGAGCAGGGGAGCCATCATCGTTCGGGTGGACCTTCCCGACGACAAACGCGACCTGCCTCCTCTGATCCTGGAATCGTCGGTCGGCGCCTTTCTGTATTCCACGACCGACCTGGCGACGCTCGAGATGCGGGCACGGGACCTCGGTGCCGGACTCATCCTCTACGTGGTGGATGCTCGCCAGGCAGACCATTTCGAGTTGTTGTTCCGCGCCGCGGCGAAGTCAGGGCTGATCCCGCCCACCACCCGAACGGAACACGTCAAGTTCGGGACGATGAATGGCAAGGACGGAAAGCCTTTCCGCACCCGGGAGGGAGGGGTGGTGAGCCTGGGCGACCTGATCGATCTGGTCCAAGACGCGGCCAGGCGGAGGCTGGAAGAGGCGGAGATCGCCAAGGACTATCCGGACGATGAACGAGAGCAGATCGCTCGACAGGTCGGCATCGCCGCCTTGAAATTCGGAGACCTCGTCAACAACCGAGTATCGGACTACACGTTTGATCTCGACCGGTTCTCGTCACTGGAAGGAAAGACCGGGCCGTACCTGCAATACGGGGCCGTGCGGATCCGTTCGATTCAGCGCAAGGCGCAGGAGCGGGGGCTAAGCCCGGGGCCCATGCTGGCGCCGATCGTCGACGGCGAGCGGGACCTCATGCTGGTGTTACTGCGACTGCCGGAAGCAATCGAGAGAGCGGCCGAGTTGCGTGCCCCCAACCATGTCGCCGAGTACGCCTATCAGGTCGCTTCTGCCTGGAACCGGTTCTACGACAGCTGTCACATCCTCGACGAAGAAGACCCCTCCCGGCAGGCATCGTGGCTGGCGCTGGCCGAATGGACCCTCCGCACCCTTACGCTGTTGCTCGACCTTCTCGGGATCGAGATCCCCGAGCGGATGTAGACCGGTGGTCAGCATCCGAGCTGCCCGAGCGGGCGACCTTCCAGCGATTCAGGAATTCACGGCGGATACCTTCGAATGGGGCGATTACGTCCCCGACGAATTCGCCACTTGGCTCACCGAGCCTGAGGTCCTCGTGATAGTGGCGACGGACCCCGACGACAGGGCGGTCGCCATGGCCCGGGTGGCGCTGCTCTCACCACGGGAGGCCTGGCTGTCCGCCGCCAGGGTTCATCCCGAGTTTCGACGGCAGGGCATCGGCTCGATGATCAACGACCACGGAGTCGATTGGGCTCGGGAGGCAGGGGCAGCAGTGATGAGACTTGCAACCGAAGTCATCAACACCCCCGCCCAGCGCCAGGTCGAAAAGATCGGTTACAGGGCCGTGGCCCAATTTGCCTTGGCTCGCCGGCGCTACGAGCAGGCTGGACCCGGTACGAACGGCGGGAAAAGGCCACCGGCCGATGAGCGCCTCGATCTGGCGCCGTCGAGTGAGGCCGAGCCCGCATATCTGGTGTGGGCGAGCGGTGACTATCCGGGTGCCAGCCATGGCCTGTATGCCTGCGAGGGATGGGCATTCCGGCAGCTGCAGGCGGCGGATCTGACACGCTCAGCAAGACGGCGCCAACTCTGGTCCAGCCCGTCGGCATGGGCCGTGATCGAGCCCGATGAGGACCGGCTTTGGCTTCCGCTGTTTCTCACCACCCCGGAGGATGCGCGCCGCGGGACCCGCGCTCTCACCGACCTTGGTCGTGAGCACAACGCCGCGACCGTGACGGCAATGATCCCCCGCATAGAGTGGCTGGAGGAGGCGCTCAAGGCCGAGCACTTCGAGATTCAGCATCCCAACACCGTCTACGAGAAGGCGCTCTAGGTCAGCGGAGCAACATCATCCCGACGATCCACACCACGAAAAGGACCGGGAGTTCCGTCTCCTCGACAGCCCCGCCAAGCAGTTCCGTCAATTTGACACCCAGGGCGAGCGGCACTCCGATCAACGGCATCACCCACAGCCCCACGCGCCCTGCGAGTTCGAAGAGTTCGATTCCCATCACCAACGGAAAGGGCACGTCGTCGACTAGCGGTTCCAGCCGAGCGGCGGCGAATAGGAACAGCATGCCCACGACGAGTGCCGACACCGCCCGGGCGAGCGCTATCTCAATCTCAGAATTCCCGACGATCTTCCGATTTCGCCGCACCGGTCCCTCGGCGGCGATCCCCGCAGTGAAACAACCAACCACGGTGAGGACGAGCGCCGAAATCAACAGCGGACCCGTGGCAAGTTCGATGTCGGCCTCAATCAGGCCGAGGGCGGCGAGCATGACTGCCGCTGCCAGACCGATCAGCGCGGCCGCAACGGCGAAGAGGCCGAGATCGAGCATGGTGGCGAAGGCATTGGCAGCCAGCTTCAGGTAGTGCTTCCACCCAGCATCGGTTCGCGCCGAAAAGGACGCACTGGTCGTTTCTGTCAGCGTGTTGCCTCCATTAGAGGTCGAGGATACTTATCGGTCCTCAATGAGCTTTGCCAATGAAAGCCTGGTGGTACAGCTCGACCGGGTGGACGATGCGATACGCCTCCCCGAGATGAGTCCGAAGTTGCATCTCACAACCCGGATTGGCCGAAGACACCAGCGTCGACTTGGTGGAGCGCACCTGCGCTGCCTTCCGCCTCCCAAGTTCTGCTGAGGCCTCCGGTTCGAGAACGCTGTAGATGCCGGCCGCCCCGCAACAGAGCCCATCCGGGTCGACTTCTATGGGCTGATACCCGGCGGCCGTAAGGATCTGGCGGGGAGCAGCCATGATGCGTAGCGCGTGCCTGAGATGACACGGATCCTGAACGGCGACGGGTCCCCGGTCCACCGGACTTGTGGGGAGGTCACCCGCGTAGATCAGATCCGCCACGAACTCAGTGACGTCGCGAACCCGGGCAGCGAGATCGTCGCCATCGCCAGCCCAATGTGCGTACTCCTTGAGATGCGCGCTGCATCCGGCGGCATCCGCCACGATCAGATCGACACCCGCAAACGCCGCCACGTTGCGGCGGGCCAGCCGCTTGGCCGCGTCGGCCGCACCATCGTGAGCGCTGAGCGCCCCGCAGCAGGTTTGGGCGATGGGGACGACCACCCGGTAGCCCGCCGCTATCAGAACGTCGACGGCTGCCCGGTGAATGTCGGGAAACCACGGATCCATCACGCAGCCGCTCAACAACCCGACCGTGCCCTTGGCTGCGCCCCGTGGTGCGAATACCTGACCTGCCAGAGAACGCCCTCTG